>JAYTQW010000388.1:0-2952 GCA_043746535.1 Rhodospirillales bacterium | reverse complement strand
CGCACCGAGGGGTCGATGCGGGCGGTGGCGCGCTCGCCGTCGGTGAAGAAATGCACCATCGTCTCCATGCCCATCGGCTCGGTGACATCGATCAGCACGCTGAATGGGCAGACGCCGGCCTTGTCCAGGTCGCGGACCGCCGTCATGTGCTCCGGGCGCAGGCCGAGGGTCATGTTGCGGCCCTTGTAGGCGGCGTAGCGGTTGAAGCGCTGCGGCGGGATCGCCAGCGTCTGGCCGTCGCCCAGCTTCACCTTGAGGCCGCCCTCGTCATAGACCTGGACCTTGAAGAAGTTCATCGACGGGCTGCCGATGAAGCCGGCGACGAAGCGGGTCTGCGGGTTGTGGTACAGCTCCTGCGGCGGGCCGACCTGTTCGATGCGGCCCTGGTTCATCACCACCACGCGGTCGGCCAGCGTCATCGCCTCGATCTGGTCGTGGGTGACGTACACCGTGGTGGTGCGGACGGTCTGATGCACCTTCTTGATCTCGGCGCGCATCTGCACGCGCAGCTTGGCGTCGAGGTTGGACAGCGGCTCGTCGAACAGGAACACGCGCGGGTTGCGCACGATGGCGCGGCCCATCGCCACGCGCTGACGCTGGCCGCCCGACAGCGCCTTTGGCCGGCGCTGCAACAGCGGGATGATGTCGAGGATGCGCGCGGCCTCGTTGACGCGGGTGGCGATGTCGTTCTTCGGCAGCTTCCGCAGCTTCAGCCCGAACGCCATGTTGTCGTACACGGTCATGTGCGGGTACAGCGCATAGTTCTGGAACACCATGGCGATGTCGCGGTCGCGCGGCGGCATGTCGTTGACCATGTCGTCGCCGATCCAGATCTCGCCGGCGGTGATGTCCTCCAGCCCGGCGATCATGCGCAGGGTGGTGGATTTGCCGCAGCCAGAGGGGCCGACCAGCACCACGAACTCCTCGTCCTTGATCTCCAGGTCGATGCCGTGGACCGCCTGATAGGTCTCGTACGCCTTGACGACTTTTCGGACGGATACTTGCGCCATCGCTTTGTGTCTCCCCTTATCCGGTCAGGTTACACACAACCCGCGCGGGAGGGCAACGCGGTCCGGCGGCCAGTCTCACGAAACTGGGCAAATCATGTAGCGGACGGATTTCTGCCCAGCATCGAGGCTCGCCTCGCCCACCACGCGAAAGCCCAGGCGTTCGTGGAATCGGTCGCTGGCCGGGTTGGGCGGCAGCCTGTTGACCTCGCACGCCACCAGCTTCTGCCCAGCATCGCGCGCAAAGCCGAACAGGTCGGCATACAGCAGCCGCGCCAGGCCCTGCCCGCGCGCGGCGGCGGCGACCGCCACGCGATCGACGTAGATGAACCGCTCGAACCGCGCCTTGAACCATGCGAAGTTCAGGCCGTCATAGGCGTCGCCGGCACCGAACGCGATCAGCATGGCCTGCGCATCGCCGACCCCGCGCGCGTAGCTGGCCCAGCCCAGCAACTGCGCCAGCCGCGCCGGCTCCAGCCATGACAGCTCGACCGCGTTGCGGTTGTTCAGCGCCAGCAACGCCGCCTGGCCCATGTCGGCCAACGCCAAGATCCCCGGGCTGTCATGGTCCGGGCCGCCATGTTCAGCCAAGTGCGGCCACCAGCCGCGCCGCCTTCTCGCCCACCGTGGCGGGCGTGTCGCCCGGCCTGAAGATCGAGCCGCCGATGCCGAACCCGGCGGCTCCGGCATCGAGCCATGGCCGCATGTTGCTCGGCTCGATGCCACCGACCGGGATCATGCCGGTGCCACGCGGCAGCACCGCCAGCATGGCGCGCAGCACGGCGGGGCTGGACGCCTCGGCGGGGAAGATCTTCAGGCCGTCCGCGCCGGCGTCGAGCATGGCGAACGCCTCGGTCGGCGTGGCGATGCCGGGGCAGGCGATCATGCCATGCCGCTTGGCCGCGCGGACCACGTCGCCGGCGGCGTGCGGCGTCACGATGATGCGCCCGCCCGCCGCGCGCACCTGCTCGACCGCAGCCGGCGTCATCACCGTGCCGGCGCCGATCAGCAGGGCGTCGCCGAAGCGGGCCACCAGCCGGCGGATGCTCTCCAGCGGCTCGGGCGAGTTCAGCGGCACCTCGACCACCGCGATGCCGGCTTCTTGCAGGGCAAGGCCGACCTCCACCACCTCGTCGGGCGTGACGCCGCGCAGGATGGCGATCAGCTTGTTGCGCCGCAGCCAGTCGGTCAGGTCCACGCCACATCCTCCGCTATTGAAAACAGCCCGCGCGCCGCCGCGTCCTCGTCCTCGATCACCGACCGGCCGCCGCACGCGGCGATGGCGCTGGCGTACAGGGCGCACAGGCCGGCGGCGCCGATCAGGTGGACGGTCACATCCGGCTGCAACGCCGCGCGCACCTCGTGGCCGATCAGCAGGCCGGACAGGTACGAGGCGCTGGCGCTCTCCGCCAATTCGCCGAACAGGCCGAGTGCGCGCACGCCGAACAAGTGGTGCAGCAGGTGGCCTGGGCTGCCCGACCGCGCCACGCCGCGCGCGAACGCCGCCGGGTCGGGCGGCGCGTCCGGCATCATGCGGCCCAGGATGGTGCCCGCGCGGACGGCCGCGAACGCCTCGCCGCTCAGATAGGTGGAGAATGCCTCGATCCGCCCGCCATCCAGCGTGGCCCATTTGGCGTGGCTGCCCGGCAGGCAGGCGAGCGCACGGCCGGACAGAGCCGCCATCACGCCGGCCAGTTGCGTCTCCTCGCCGCGCATCACCTCCGGCACGTCACCCGCGTCGCGGTCGCTGACGCCGGGCACGAGACGCACGCGGGCACCCTCGAACGGCACCGCGACCACGCCCGCCGCGACCGAGGCCGGGCTGGCCGGGCAGGGCACGTACGGCGCCTCGACCCAGCCCTGCCGGCTGCCGACCATGCCGCACATCAGCACGCGGTCCTCGCCGGCCGCCAGCCAGGGGGCGATCTGGTCGCGCAACGCCGCC
>JAYTQW010000387.1:0-5827 GCA_043746535.1 Rhodospirillales bacterium | reverse complement strand
CAGCCGCGACTGGACGATTTCTCGACCGCGTTCCTGGTGGTGTCGGCGGTGGGCGTACTGGCGCCGCTGCTGAGCTGCCTGATGGAGCGCACCGCCGGCGACGAACTCAGCGGACATCGGAATACGCCGGAGCCGGAAGCGTCGCGGGGGTGAGATGGAGCGTGGAACGGACCAACGATCCACAATTCCAGCATGGAGTCATGTGGATGATCAGTCCGCAAACGCCGCCAGTGGTCTTGGACTCGCTGAGAAAGCTGCGGCTGGCTGGGGGACCTGGATTCGAACCAAGGCTGCCCGGGTCAGAGCCGGGAGTTCTACCGCTAAACTATCCCCCAACGGCCAGCGGTGGGTAGCATCATGGGCCGGCCGCCGCAAGCATCGCCGCGCCGCGCGGAATCCGCCCGCATGCGGATTGACACGCCTCGCGCCGCAACACAGCCTGCGGTCACAAGTTGCACAGGAGCGTCGCGTGAAGAGATACCTGCTGGCTGCCGTGGCGGCCCTGGCCCTCGCCTCCCCCGCGCTGGCGGCCGAGATCAAGCCGGCGATCGTGTTCGACCTGGGCGGCAAGTTCGACAAGAGCTTCAACGAGGGCGTGCATAACGGCGCGCTGGCGTTCACCAAGAAAACCGGCATCGCGGTGCGCGATTTCGAGCCGCAGAACAGCAGCCAGATCGAGCAGGCGATCCGCACCTTCGCCAAGCGCGGCATGGACCCGATCCTGAGCGTCGGCTTCGACCAGGCCAGCGCCATGACCACTGTCGCCAAGGAGTTCCCGAAGACCCATTTCGCCATCATCGACGGCGTGGTGGACGCGCCCAACGTGGCCTCGATCCTGTTCCACGAGGAGCAGGGCAGCTACCTCGCCGGCGTGCTGGCGGCCTCCACGGCGAAGGACGGCAAGCTCGGCTTCATCGGCGGCATGGACATCCCGCTGATCCGCCGCTTCGCCTGCGGCTACGTCCAGGGTGCCAAGTCGGTCAACCCGAAGATCGAGGTGCTGGAGAACATGACCGGCACCACCGGCGCCGCCTGGAACGACCCGGTGCGCGGCGGCGAGCTGGCCAAGAGCCAGATAGAGCGCGGCGCCAGCGTGATCTATGCCGCCGCCGGCGCCACCGGGCTGGGCGTGCTGCAAGCGGCGTCGGACGCCGGCAAGCTCGGCATCGGCGTCGACAGCAACCAGAACTACCTGCACCCCGGCCACATGCTGACCTCGATGCTGAAGCGCGTCGACACCGCCACCATTGACACCTTCACCGCCGCAAAGGACGGCACCTTCAAGCCGGGGATCACCGCGCTGGGGCTGAAGGAGGATGGCGTCGGCCTCGCCTTCGACGCCGAGAACGCGGCACTGGTGACGCCGGACGCCAAGGCGCGGGTGATGCAGGCCGCCGCCGACATCAAGTCGGGCAAGGTCATGGTCCACGACTACATGGCCGACAACGCCTGCCCGATGTGAGCCGCGGCGTGACGCCGCCCGCCATCGAGATGCGGGCGGTCGACAAGCGTTTCGGCTCCGTTCACGCCAACCAGGCGGTCGACCTGACCGTGGCCCGTGGCCACATCCACGGGCTGATCGGCGAGAACGGGGCCGGCAAGTCGACGCTGATGAGCATCCTGTACGGTTTCTACACCGCCGATTCCGGGGAGATCCTCATCGGCGGACGGCAGACGCCGATCCCCGACAGCCACGCCGCAATCGCCGCCGGCATCGCCATGGTCCACCAGCATTTCATGCTGATCGACACCATGAGCGTGCTGGAGAACGTCATGCTCGGCGTCGAGGGCGGAGGCCTGTTGTCGCGCCACACCGAAGCGGCGCGGGCCGACCTGCGCCGGCTGGCGCGTGACTACGGGCTGGAGGTCGATCCCGACGCGCTGGTGGGCAGCCTGCCGGTCGGCGCGCAGCAGCGGGTGGAGATCCTGAAGGCGCTGCACCGTGGCGCCGAGATCCTGATCCTCGACGAGCCGACCGGCGTGCTGACGCCGCAGGAGGCGGCCGACCTGTTCCGCGTGCTCGACGCCCTGCGCGCCCAGGGCAAGACGGTGCTGCTGGTGACGCACAAGCTGCGCGAGATCATGGCCATCACCGACCGGGTCAGCGTCATGCGCGCCGGACGCATGGTGGGCCACCGCGACACCGCCGCCACCTCGCCGGCGGAGCTCGGCGAGTTGATGATCGGGCGCAAGCTGGCGGCTGGCCTGGACAAGGCCGCCATCGTCCCCGGTGCGGCACTGCTGGAGGTGGACGGCCTGTCGGTGCGCGACGCGGCCGGCGTGGAGCGGGTCCGCCGTGTGAGCTTCAGCGTCCACGGAGGCGAGGTGGTCGGCATCGCCGGCGTCTCCGGCAACGGGCAGGCCGAGATGATGGAGGCGCTGGCCGGAATGCGGCCGGTCAGCGCCGGCGTCATCCGCGTGGGCGGGCAACCCGCCACCGGCGCCTCGCCGGCGGCGATGCGGCGAATGGGGGTGGCGCATGTGCCGGAGGACCGGCTGCGCACCGGGCTGGTACCAAGTTTCTCGGCGCGGGAGAGTGCCATGCTCGGCTATCAGGACACGCCCGGCTACGGGCATGGCGCGATGTTGGACTGGCCGGCCATCGACCGCCACACGCGCGGGCTGATGCAGGGCTTCGACGTGCGCCCGGCGCTGCCCCGGCTGCGCACCGCCAACTTCTCCGGCGGCAACCAGCAGAAGCTGATCCTGGCGCGCGAGGTGGAGCGCCGCCCGCGCGTGCTGCTGGTCGGCCAGCCGACGCGCGGGGTGGACATCGGCGGCATCGACTTCATCCACCGCCGCATCCTGGCGATGCGCGAGGCCGGCAGCGCCGTGCTGCTGGTCTCGGTCGAACTGGACGAGATATTGCGGCTGTCCGACCGCATCCTGGTCATGTCGGGCGGCGAGATCGTCGGCGAGGTCCGCCCGGACGAGGCGGATGAGCGCCGGCTCGGCCTGATGATGGCCGGCATCGCCGCGTGAGCGCGTCCTTTTGAGCAGTCCGGCGGCACCCCTGCCCTGGTGGGCCGACTACGCCGTGCTGCCGCTGATGAACCTGCTGCTGGCGTTGCTGCTGGCGGCACTGGTGGTGCTGGCCACCGGATCGAGCCCGCTCGACGCCATGGCGGCGCTGGTTCGCGGCGCGTTCGGAAGCGGCGAGGCGATCGGCTACACGCTGTACTATGCCACCGACATGATCTTCGCCGGGCTGGCGGTCGCGGTGGCTTTCCATGCCGGGCTGTTCAACATCGGCGTCGAGGGCCAGGCGTATATCGGCGGGCTGGGCGCCGCCCTGGTCTGCCTGAACCTGCCCACCCTGCCCGGCTGGACGCTGGCGCCATTGGCAATCGCGGCGGCGGCGCTGTTCGGCGCCGGCTGGGCCTGGGTCCCGGCATGGTTGCAGGCCCGGCGCGGCAGCCACATCGTCATCACCACCATCATGTTCAACTTCATCGCCTACTCGCTGATGGTGTACCTGCTGGTCAACGTGCTGATCGCGCCCGGCCAGATGTCGCCCGAGACGCCGCCATTCACGCCCGCCGCCGCCCTGCCGTCTATGCAGAGCCTGGCCGCCGGCATCGGCTTGACGCTGGCGCAGACGCCGCTGAACGCCGCATTCCTGCTGGCGATTGCCTGCCTGCTGCTGGTGTGGGGCGTGATCTGGCACACCCGCTGGGGCTACGCGCTGCGCGTGGTCGGCGCCAGCCCGCGCGCGGCGCTGTACGCGGGGATCGAGCCTGGGCGGCAGGTCATCCTGGCGATGCTGTTCTCCGGCGCGCTGGCCGGCGGCATCGCCGCCAACGAGGTGCTGGGCGCGCAGCACAAGCTGCTGATCGGCTTCACCTCCGGCTACGGCTTCACCGGCATCGCGGTGGCGCTGATGGGGCGCAACCACCCGGTCGGCATCCTGCTGGCGGCGATCCTGTTCGGGGCGCTGTACCAGGGCGGGGCGGAGATGGCATTCGACCTGCCGAACATCTCCTCCGATCTGGTGGTGGCGATCCAGGGGCTGGTGATCCTGACCACCGGCGGCATGGCGTTCCTGCTGCGCCCGCTGCTGGTGCGCGTGTTGGGACGCGCCTGATGGACCGGGCCTGATGGATCAGGTGTTGTCGATCTTGGAGAGCACGCTGCGGGTCGCGGTGCCGCTGATCCTGGCGGGGCTGGCCGGGCTGTTCAGCGAGCGTTCCGGCATCGTCGACATCGGGCTGGAGGGCAAGATGCTGGCCGGCGCGTTTACCGCCGCCGCCGTGGCCGCCGTGACCGGCAACGTCTGGCTCGGCCTGATCGCGGCGGCGGTGGTCGCGGGGCTGCTCGGCCTGCTGCACGGCTTCGTCTGCATCAGCCAGCGCGGCAACCAGGTGGTGTCCGGCATGGCCATCAACATCCTGGTGCAGGGGCTGACGGTGACGCTCGGCCTCGCCTGGTTCGCCCAGGGCGGCCGCACCCCGGCGCTGCCGCAGGAGTCGCGGTTCGGCGACCTGTTCGGGCTGAGCGTGCTGGCCTATCCGGCCTACCTGCTGGTGCCGCTGGCGTGGTGGGTGCTGTACCGCACCCGCTTCGGCCTGCGGCTGCGCGCGGTCGGCGAGAACCCGGCGGCGGTGGACACGGCGGGGATCAGCGTCACCCGGCTGCGCTACCGGGCGGTGGCAATCGCCGGCGTGCTGTGCGGCGTGGCCGGCGCCTATATCGCCACCGCGCAGGCGGCCGGGTTCGTGCGCGACATGACCGGCGGGCGCGGCTACCTGGCACTCGCCGCGTTGATCCTGGGCAAGTGGCGGCCGTTCCCGACGCTGGCCGGCTGCCTGCTGTTCGCCTTCCTCGACGCGGCCTCGATCCGCCTGCAAGGTGCGGCATTGCCCGGTATCGGCGTGGTGCCGGTGCAACTGGTGGAGGCATTGCCCTACATCATGACGGTGATCCTGCTCGCCGGGTTCGTCGGCCGCGCCATCCCGCCGCGCGCCAGCGGCGTGCCCTATGTGAAGGAGCGTTGAACGCTATGCAGGACCTAATCGACGCGGCGCTGGCGGTGCGCGAGCGCGCCTACGTGCCCTACTCGAAGTTCAAGGTCGGCGCGGCCTTCCGCTGCGACGATGGCAGCATCGTGGTCGGCTGCAACGTCGAGAACGCCGCCTACCCGCAGGGCATCTGCGCCGAGGGCGGGGCAATGTCGGCGATGATCGCCTCTGGCCGGCAGGTGATCTCCGAGGTCGTGGTGGTCGGCGCGGGCACCATGCCCTGCACGCCCTGCGGCGGCTGCCGGCAGAAACTCCGCGAGTTCGCCTCGCCCGAGGTGCCGGTCCACATGGTCGACCCGGCGGGCGAGGTGCTGCTGACCCGCACGCTGGCGCAACTGCTGCCGGACAGTTTCGGACCGGATCACCTGGCCTGAAATGGTGCTGCCGCAGGAGATCATCCGCCGCAAGCGGGACGGGCTGGCACTGACCGGCGATCAGATCGGCACGTTCATCGCCGGGCTGGGCGACGGTCGCGTGACCGACGCGCAGGCCGCCGCCTGGCTGATGGCGGTGCGGCTGCGCGGCATGGACCGTGCGGAGACGGTGGCGCTGACGCTGGCGATGCGCGACAGCGGCGCGGTGCTGGACTGGCGCGGGCTGGATGCTCCGGTGGTGGACAAGCATTCGACCGGGGGCATCGGCGACAAGGTGAGCCTGATCCTGGCGCCGCTGCTGGCGGCGTGCGGCGTGTATGTGCCGATGCTGTCAGGGCGCGGGCTGGGCCATACCGGCGGCACGCTGGACAAGCTCGACAGCATCCCCGGCTACCGCAGCCGGCCGGACCGCGAGACGGTGCAGCGTGTGGTGCG
>JAYTQW010000386.1:0-2055 GCA_043746535.1 Rhodospirillales bacterium | reverse complement strand
GGCATCCGCCACACCCGCTCGCCGGAGGCGGTGCCGCTCTCGAACAGGTGGCCGGCCAGCTCGTCGTTGTTGCTGAACATGCCGCCGTACTCGTGACCGAGGGCGACGATGATCGCTCCGGTCAACGTCGCCAGGTTGACCATGAGGCGCGGCTCGTAGGTCTTCTGGCAATAATGCAGGATGTCGGCCAGCACCATGCGGCCCTCGGCGTCGGTGTTGATGATCTCCACCGTCTGCCCTGACGCGGTTGTCACCACGTCGCCTGGCCGCTGCGCGCTGCCCGACGGCATGTTCTCGACCAGCCCCACCACGCCGATGGCGTCCACCCGAGCCTTCCGCCCGGCCAGTGCCGCCATCAGGCCGATCACGGCACCGGCGCCGGCCATGTCCCACTTCATGTCCTCCATGCCGCCGGCCGGCTTGATGCTGATGCCGCCGCTGTCGAAGGTGACGCCCTTGCCGACGAAGGCGACCGGCGCCGATGCCGCCGCGGCCGCCTTCTTGCCCTTGCCGTGGCTGGACGCGGCACCGTGCCAGTGCATCACCACCATGCGCGGCTCGTTCACGCTGCCCTGCGCCACGCCCAGCAACGCGCCGAAGCCGAGCTTGGCCATGTCCTTCGGCCCGAACACCTCGACCTTGAGGCCGAGCTTCTCCAGCTCCTTGCAGCGGTCCGCCATCTCGGCCGGGTTCAGCACGTTGGGCGGCTCGCTGACCAGGTCGCGCGCCAGGAACACGCCGTCGGCGACGCCGCGCAGCCGCGCCCAGGCCGCGCGCGCCTCCGCCGGGTCGTCGGTCAGCACGGTGAGCCGGGCCAGCTTCGGCTTGTCCTCGGCCTTTTCGTTGGTCCGGTAGCGGTCGAAGCGGTAGCGGCGCAGCGCCGCGCCCAGCCCGACATGCGCGGCCAGCAGCGGGGTCAGCCCGTCGCCGCCGATCGCCGCCTGCTCCTCGCGCATCAGCCCGGCGACGGCGGTGCCGCCGGCCTCCTCCGCCTTCAGGCTCGACAACTCGGCGAGCTTGCCGACGCCCTGGAGCGCCACGCGGCCGAACTCGCCGGCGGGTGCGACCAGTTGAACGCCCTGCCCGGCCTTGCCGGTGAACTCGGCAAGCTTCGCCCCCCGGCTCAGCGCGCCGCCGGTGGCCGCGTCCGCCGCCATGTGCAGCGGGCCGGGCGAACCGTCCTCGGCCATCAGCAGCACCAGCGTCCCGGATTTCGGCAGCGTGGCGCGGGCGAAGACGATGTCGAGCATGCACGGGACTCCCAAACAGTACGATAATTACAGGGTGAGACCGTAGCGGCGGATCGGCAAGTGGCGACGTTTTGCGCGGCGCCGCCCATGTCGCTATGAGCGTGCGATGGACGACACCGCCCTGCTGCACCTCGCCGCCGACCTCGCCCTACAGGCCGGCTCCATCATCCTCGCGGTGCGCGCGCGCGGCTTCGACACGCGGCACAAGGCCGACGCCTCGCCGGTGACGGAGGCGGACCACGCCGCCGAGGCGCTGATCGTCGCCGGCCTGCGCCGCGCCACGCCCGACATCGCGGTGGTGGCGGAGGAGGAGATCGCCGCCGGTCACGTCCCCGCGTACGCGGGTCACGTCTGGGTGGTCGACCCGCTCGACGGCACGCGCGAGTTCGCGGCGGGGGGCGACGATTTCGCGGTCTGCATCGGCCTGGTCCGCGATGGCCGCGTGGCGCTGGGCGTGGTCGGCGTGCCGGCGCAGGGCGAGCTGTTCGGCGGCATCGTCGGGCGCGGCGCGTGGAAGCGCACCGGCGACGGCGAGCGCCCGATCGCCGCGCGCCGGGTGCCGGCCGCCGGCCTCGATGTGATCGCCTCGCGCGCCCTGGCCGCCGACCCGCGCATGGCCGAGTTCCTGGCCGGGCGCCACGTCGCCAGCGTCAGCCACATGGGATCGGCGGTGAAGTTCTGCCGCGTGGCGGAGGGCCGGTCCGACCTCTACCCGCGCTTCGGCCGCACCATGGAGTGGGACACCGCCGCCGGGCAGGCGGTGCTGGAGGCGGCCGGCGGTGCGGTGCGCACCGTCGATGGCGAG
>JAYTQW010000385.1:0-10348 GCA_043746535.1 Rhodospirillales bacterium | reverse complement strand
TGTTGCGGAAGCTCTGCCACTCCGCCTCGTTGGAATGCGCCAGCAGGATGCCCTGGAACGGGATCGCGCCGATATTCTCCGTGCCGAGATAGTTGCCCTCCTGCGTCGCGGTCAGCAGCGGGTGCAGCATCTTGATCGGCGCCTTGAACATCTCGACGAATTCGAGGATGCCCTGGTTGGCCCGGTTCAGCCCGCCGGAGAAGCCGTAGGCATCCGGGTCGTTCTGGCTGAAGGTCTCCAGCTTGCGGATGTCGACCTTGCCGACCAGCGCCGAGATGTCCTGGTTGTTGTCGTCGCCCGGCTCGGTCTTGGCGATGGCGACCTGCTTGCGGCGCGAGGGATACAGCTTGACCACGCGGAACCGCTCCAGGTCGCCGCCCCACTCCTCCAGCCGCTTCAGCGCCCATGGGCTGGCGATCCCGGTCAGCACGCGGCGGGGGATGTTGTAGCGCTCGCCCAGCATGTCGCCCATCGTCTCCGGGTCGAACAGTCCGAGCGGCGTCTCGAACACCGGGCTGAGCTCGTGGCCGGCCTTCAGCACGTAGATCGGCTCGTGCTCCATCAGCGCCTTCAGCCGCTCGCCCAGCGACGACTTGCCGCCGCCGACCGGGCCGAGCAGGTAGAGCACCTGCTTGCGTTCCTCCAACCCCTGCGCCGCATGGCGGAAGAAGCCGACGATGCGCTCGATCGTGTCCTCCATGCCGTGGAACTCGGCGAACGCCGGATAGACGCGGATGGTGCGGTTGAGGAACAGCCGGCCCAATCGCGGGTCGCGCGAGGTGTCGACGATCTCGGGTTCGCCGATCGCGCGCAGCATGCGTTCGGCGGGACTGGCATAGCATCGCGCATCTTCCCGGCAGGCATCGAGGTACTCGGCCAGGCTCATCTCCACCTCGCGATGACGGTCGCGCAGGGTGGCGTGCATGGAAAAGATGTCGTCCGATGGATCCATAAAAAACCCTCCATGCGTGCGGGTCGCGCGGGCACCAGAGCCCGGTCCGAACGCAAGCAGAACTCAATTAATCATGGGTGCGGTTGCCATGCCTCACACCCCGACATGCCGCATCATTTTGTCGCTTCAGTGGCAACGCCCAACCCTAGCGCAGCGGCCTTCGTGTCTGCATCAACAACTTGCGCATTAAATTCCATTTATAAAATTGATGTGGTGACGCCGCACTGAATGCTTGAGACCTGCCGTGGTCAGGTCGAATTACGCCGTGGCGCATGGCCTGGATGCAGGCGGGCGCCCCAAACTGGTCGGACGTCGGTCGAATTGGAATATCTATTCCGATTTGTCGCTGGCATCTGCCCCACGCCGGGCCGCGACTGCGACCGCCAGCGTCGCCGCCAGCGTGAACGTGCCGGCCAGCGAGCGGAACGCGGCATGGTCGGCCTCCACCACCTCCAGCCAGACATCCGCCACCTGCGCCAGCGGCGAGAACGGCCCATCGGTGATCGCCACGACCGCCACCCCGCGCGCATGGACAGCGGAGGCGAGTTCCAGGGTCAGTGGCGCATACGGGGTGAAGCTGACCGCCAGCAACACGTCGCCGGCCTCGATCAGCGCGGTCTGCTCCGGCCCCAGCCCGGCCGACTGCTCCACCAGCTCGCACCGCACGCCCAGCCTGCGGAGCGCGTAGGACAGGTAGGCCACCACCGGGAACGCCCGCCTGGTGCCGAGCAGGGTGATGGTGCGGGCCTGCGCCAGCAGCTCGACCGCCCGTCGCAGGGCAACGGCGTCGATGGTGTCGCCAAGGCGCTCGACCGACTCGGTGCTGGCGCGCATGAAGCCGTGCAGCAGATCGGTCGCGGCGCGGCCATGGGTCTCGTCGCCCAGCGCCTCCAGCCGCTCGCGGTAATCCGGCCAGCGTTCGCGGGCGTGGCCCAGGAACACCGCCTGCACCTCCGAGAAGCCGGAGTAGCCGAGCGCCTGGGCAAAGCGGATCATGGTCGATGGCTGCACGCCCGCCAGCGCCGCCACATCGGCCACGCGGCCAAAGGCGATCTCCTGCGGCCGGGCGATGGCGAAGTCGGCGACCTGGACCAGCCGCTTGGGCAGGCTGGCGCGCCGCTCGACGATGAACGCGCGCAGCCGCTTGAAGTCGCGCGGCGGGTCGCCCGGAGCGTTGTCCGGCAGGGCGGCCGGATCATGTGCCCGCATCGCTGTTCCTTGTTGACGTCCATCGGCAAAACGGAATATATATTCCGTCGCTGGACTTGTACAGCATAAACAGGCTGTAAACGGCTGGGCAACTCGGCAGGTGTCCTCCATCCGACCCGGAACCCCCGCCTGATCGCCACCGCACCGACGCAAAGCCGGGCGGGAACCAGAAGGGAAATGTCGATGAGAAAGCTCCTGATGTCCGCCGCGGCACTGGCCATGCTGGCGTCGCCGGCCCTCGCCAAGACCACCATCGCGGTGTCGATGGCGCATTTCGACGACAACTTCCTCACCATCCTGCGCACCGCCATGGGCGTGGAGGCGAAGGCGCAGAACGTCGACATCCAGTTCGAGGACGCCCAGGGCGACATCGGCAAGCAACTCAGCCAGATCCAGAACTTCGTGGCGCAGAAGGTCGACGCCATCATCGTCAACCCGGTCGACACCTCGGCCACTGCCAAGATGACGCAGTTGGCGGTCGCCGGGCATACGGCCCTGGTCTATGTGAACCGCAAGCCATCGGAGACGACGCTGCCGGATCGCGTCTCGTTCGTCGGCTCCGACGAGCGGCTGTCCGGCACGCTGGAGGCCGAAGAGCTGGCGCGGCTGATGGACCACAAGGGCAACGTCGCCATCATGGTCGGCGAGCTGGCCACCAACGCCGCCGAGTTCCGCACCAAGGACGTGGTCGACGTGGTGGCGAAATACCCAGGCATGAAGATCGTGCAGAAGCAGACCGCGAATTTCCAGCGCAACGAGGCCATCGACCTGATGAACAACTGGATCGTCTCGGGCGAGAAGATCGACGCGGTGGCCGCCAACAACGACGAGATGGCGCTGGGCGCGCTGATCGCCATGAAGCAGGCCGGCATCTCGCCGAAGAAGGTGCTGGTCGGCGGTATCGACGCTACCCCGGACGCGCTGGCGGAAATGGCGAAGGGCAACCTCGCCGTCACCGTGTTCCAGGATGCTCGCGGCCAGGGCAAGGGGTCCATCGACATCGCGCTGAAGCTGGCGAAGGGCGAGAAGGTCGACAGCTTCGTGTGGGTGCCGTTCCAACTGGTGACGCAGCAGAACTACCGCGACTTCATGGGCAAGTAGGGCTAGGCGGGCGCGTTCCGGTCCTCCGGGACGCGCCGCTGGCGGCGGTGGCGGCAACGACGGGAGGGATTGCGATGTCGGCGACAACGATACGGCCAGCGACGCTCCCGGCCGGCGCCATGCCATACCTGCTGGAACTGGCCGGCATCCGCAAGGAGTTTCCCGGCGTCGTGGCGCTGGATGGCGTGCAACTGCGGGTCCGGCCGGGAACGGTCCACGCGCTGATGGGCGAGAACGGCGCCGGCAAGTCCACGCTGATGAAGATCGTCGCCGGCGTGTTCCCCCCGAGCCAGGGCAGCATCCGGGTGCGCGGCCAGGAGGTCACGCTGGCCTCGCCGCTGGCGGCGCTGGAACTGGGCATCGCCATGATCCATCAGGAGCTGAACCTGATGCCCTCCATGACGGTGGCCGAGAACATCTGGATCCGCCGCGAGCCGATCACCCGGTTCGGACTGGTCAACCATGCCGAGCTGAACCGGCGCACCGCCGCCCTGTTCGCCCGCCTCGGCATCGACCTCGACCCGGAGGAGTTGGTTGCCCGCCTCACCATCGCCAGCCGGCAGATGGTCGAGATCGCCAAGGCGGTGTCCTACGAGTCCGACATCCTCATCATGGACGAGCCGACCTCGGCACTGGCCGAGCGCGAGGTGGCGCATCTGTTCGCCATCATCCGCGAGCTGCGGGCGGAGGGCCGGGGCATCATCTACATCACGCACAAGATGAGCGAGGTGTTCGAGATCGCCGACGAGGTCTCGGTGTTCCGCGACGGCCGCCATGTCGCCACCGAGCCGGCCGCGAACCTCGACCGCGACCAGTTGATCCGATTGATGGTCGGCCGCGAGCTGACCCAGATGTATCCCAAGACCGAGGCGGATATCGGCGAGGTGATCCTGTCCGCTCGCGACCTGACCCGCGAGGGCTTGTTCGCCGACGTGTCGTTCGACCTGCGCCGGGGCGAGATCCTCGGCATCGCTGGACTGATGGGGTCCGGGCGCACCAGCGTCGCCGAGACGCTGTTCGGCGTGCGGCCGGCGACCAGGGGCAGCATCAGTATGAATGGCCAGGAGGTGCGCGTCACCTCGCCAAAGATCGCGATGCGGGCCGGCATGGCGCTGCTGACCGAGGACCGCAAGCAGAGCGGGCTGTTCCTGTTGCTGACCGTCAGCGACAATATGGAGGTCGCGGTGCTGCGCGACAGCTTCACCACCGCCGGCTTCGTGCGCCGCCGCACGCTGCTGGAACTGTGCGAGCGGATGCGGGCCAGCCTGCGGGTGAAGACGCCGGACCTGGACGAATGCGTGCAGAACCTCAGCGGCGGCAACCAGCAGAAGGCGCTGATCGCGCGCTGGCTGATGACCCGGCCGCGCATCCTGATCCTCGACGAGCCGACGCGCGGCATCGACGTCGGCGCCAAGGCGGAAATCCACCGCCTGATCTCCGATCTGGCGTCGCAGGGCGTGGCGATCATCATGATCTCGTCGGAGATGCCGGAGATCCTGGGCATGAGCGACCGCATCATGGTGATGCACGAGGGGCGAGTGACCGGATTCCTCGACCGCGCGGAGGCCAATCAGGTGGCGATCATGCACCTTGCGAGTGGCGGCCCCGGTGACAGCCAATGAGTGCGCCCCTTAGCGGCGAGTTGGCGGTCCCGCGCGTGCGGCGGCCGTACCGGCTGCCGACCGAGGCCAACATCCTGTTCGTGCTGGTCGGCATCGCGCTGATCTTCGAGGCGCTGGGCTGGTCGCTGCGCGGCCAGAGCTTCCTGCTGAACGAACAGCGGCTGCTGATCATCCTGTTGCAGGTGTCCATCGTCGGCCTGCTGGCGATCGGCGTTACCCAGGTCATCATCACCGCCGGCATCGACCTGTCATCCGGCTCGGTGCTGGCCTGTTCGGCGATGGTTGCGGCCAGCCTGGCGCAGACCTCCGACAACGCCCGCGCTGTCTTCCCCTTCCTCACCGATTTGCCGGCGCTGGTGCCGATCGCGGCCGGTATCCTGGTGGGCGGCGTGGCCGGGCTGGTCAACGGCACGCTGATCGCCACCACCGGCATCCCGCCGTTCATCGCCACACTCGGCATGATGGTGACCGCGCGCGGCCTGGCCCGGTTCTACACGCACGGACAGCCCATCAGCCAGTTGTCGGACGGCTTCACCTGGCTGGGCAGCGGCGGTATCCCGGTGGTGATCTTCCTGGCAACGGCGGCGGTCTTCCACGTCGCCTTGCGCTACACCCGCTATGGCAAGTTCACCTACGCCATCGGCGCCAACGTGCAGGCGGCGCGCGTCTCCGGCATCTCGGTCGGGCGGCATCTGATGGTCGTGTACACCATCGCCGGCCTGCTCTCCGGCCTTGCCGGCGTGGTGACGGCGGCGCGCGCCGCCAGCGGGCAGGCCGGCATGGGCATGTCGTACGAACTGGACGCCATCGCCGGCGCCGTGATCGGCGGCACCAGCCTGTCCGGCGGCGTCGGGCGCATGACCGGGACGGTGATCGGCACCGTCATCCTGGGCGTCATGACCAGCGGCTTCACCTTCATCGGCGTCGACGCCTACATCCAGGACATCGTCAAGGGCATGATCATCGTCGCCGCCGTGGTCGCCGACCAATACCGCCAGCGCCGCCGCCTGAAGGCGTGACCGCGCTGCCCTGTCCCTCTTGGAGAACTCCGCATGGTCGCCTTCGCCGTCCTGGGCTGTGGCCGCATTGGGCGCATGCACGCCCGCAACCTCGCCCGCCATCCGCGCGCCAAGCTGGTCAGCGTCTATGACATCGCCGCGCCCGCCGCCGCCGACACCGCCCGCGAACTCGGCGCCGAGGCCGCCGCCAGCGTAGGCGAGGTGCTGGCCGATCCGCGGGTCGAGGCGGTGCTGATCGCCACCAGCACCGACACCCATGTGCCGCTCATCACCGCCGCCGCACGCGCCGGCAAGGCGGTGCTGTGCGAGAAGCCGATCGACCTCGACCTCACCCGCGCCCGCGCCTGCTGGGCGGAGATCGGTCCCCTGAACCCGGTGGTGATGATCGGTTTCAACCGTCGCTTCGACCCGTCATTCGCCGTAATCCGCGCCCGCATCGCCGCCGGCGAGATCGGCACGCTGGAGCAGGTGACCATCACCAGCCGCGATCCCGCGCCGCCGCCGCTGGCCTACGTGAAATCGTCCGGGGGCCTGTTCCGCGACATGACCATCCACGATTTCGACATGGCCCGCTTCCTGGTAGGCGACATAGCCGAGGTGCAGGCGTTCGGCGCCAACCTGGTCGACCCGGCCATTGCGGCGGCGGGCGACTACGACGCCGCCATGGTGGTGCTGCGCGCGGCCTCCGGTGCCTTGGTCCACATCAGCAACAGCCGCCGCGCCAGCTATGGCTACGACCAGCGCGTCGAGGCGTTCGGCTCGCTCGGCATGTTGCAGGCCGGCAACCAGCGCGCCACCACGGTCGAGGCGTGGAACGCCGCCGGGACGCAGACCCGCGAGCCGGTGCTCAACTTCTTCATCGAGCGCTATCAGGCGGCCTACGCGGCGGAGATCGACCATTTCGTGACCTGCGTCGAGACCGGCGTCAGGCCGCTGGCGAGCTTCGCCGACGGCTTGGCGGCGCTCGCCCTGGCCGACGCGGCGCTGGAGAGTGCCGCCACCGGGCGCGTCGTCCGGCTCGCGGATCGCTGAGATGGCCGGGGCGCGGCTCGACCTCATCGCCATCGGCCGCTCGTCGGTCGATCTGTACGGCCAGCAGGTCGGCGGGCGGCTGGAGGATATGGCCAGCTTCTCCAAGGCGGTCGGCGGCTGCCCCACCAACATCGCCGTCGGCACCGCGCGGCTCGGCCTGCGCTCGGGCGTCATCACCCGCATCGGCGACGAGCACATGGGCCGCTTCATCCGCGAGCAGTTGCGGCGGGAGGGCGTCGATGTCACCGGCGTCCACACCGACCCGCAGCGGCTGACCGCGCTGGTGCTGCTGGGCGTGCGCGACGAGCACAGTTTTCCGCTCATCTTCTACCGCGACAACTGCGCCGACTCGGCGCTGGACGAGAGCGACATCGACGCGGATTTCATCGCCAGCGCCGGTGCGATCCTGGTCACCGGCACCCATTTCGGTCGCCCAGCGGCGGCGGCGGCGCAGTTCCGCGCCATCGCCATCGGCAAGCGGGCCGGCGCCCGGATCGTGTTCGACGTGGACTACCGCCCGAACCTGTGGGGCCTCGCCGGGCACGGCGCCGGCGACAGCCGCTATGTGGCGTCGGCGGCGGTGACCGCGTTGCTCGCCCCGGTGCTGCCGCATTGCGACCTGATCGTCGGGACCGAGGAGGAGCTGCACATCGCCGGCGGGTCGGAGGACACGCTGGCCGCCATCCGCGCCATCCGCGCCGCCGCGCCGGGCGCCACCATCGTCTGCAAGCGCGGGCCGATGGGCTGCGTGGCGTTTCCGGGCGACATTCCCGCCTCGCTCGACGACGGCGTGCGCGGCCCCGGCTTTCCGGTCGAGGTGTACAACGTGCTCGGCGCCGGCGATGCGTTCATGTCCGGCTTCCTGCGCGGCTGGCTGCGTGACGAGCCGTTGGCGACCTGCGCCGAATGGGCCAATGCGTGCGGCGCCTTCGCGGTGTCGCGGCTGCTGTGCTCGCCGGAGATCCCGACCTGGACCGAGTTGCAATTCTTCCTGGAACACGGCAGCCGGCACCGGGCGCTGCGCCACGATGCGGCGATCAACCACGTGCATTGGGCGACCACGCGCCGGCCGGCGCACGACACCGTCATGGCGCTGGCCATCGACCATCGCTCGCAACTGGAGGCGCTGGCGGAGGAGGCGGGCGCGCCGGCCGGGCGCATCGCCGCGTTCAAGGAGTTGGCGGTGCGGGCGGCTGTCCGGGTGGCCGATGGCCGGCCCGGCTTCGGCATGTTGCTCGACGCCACCTATGGCCGTGAGGCGCTGTTCCGCGCCGCTGGGCATGACCTGTGGATCGCCCGCCCGGTGGAGAAGCCCGGCAGCCGGCCGCTCGATTTCGACGTGACCGACAGCCTGGGCGCGCATCTGGTCGAATGGCCGGTCTGGCAGGTGGTGAAGTGCCTGTGCTTCTACCATCCCGACGACCCGGTGGATTTGCGCGCGCGGCAGGAGCGCGAGTTGCTGCGGCTGTTCGACGCCACGCGCACGGTCGGGCGCGAGTTGCTGATCGAGATCATCGCCGGCAAGCACGGCCCGGTCGACGACCGCACCGTGGCGCGGGTGATCGAGCGGCTGTATGCGCTCGGCATCAGGCCGGATTGGTGGAAGCTGGAGCCGCAGGCCAGTGCCGCCGCCTGGTCGGCGATCGGCGATGCGGTGCGGGCGGGCGACGCGTTCTGCCGTGGCATCGTGCTGCTCGGCCTGGATGCGCCGGCCGCGGAGCTGGAGGGCGCCTTCGCCGTGGCCGCGACCGAGCGGCTGGTGCGCGGTTTCGCCGTGGGCCGCACCATCTTCGCCGGACCTGCCGCCGACTGGCTGGCCGGGCGCATCGACGACGAGGCGGCGGTGACGGCGATGGCCGACCGCTTCGCGGTGCTGGTCAAGGCGTGGCAGAGTGCCCGCCCAGGGGGAGGATTGGCATGAGCACGATCCGGCTGACCATGGCGCAGGCCCTGGTGCGCGCCATGGCCGCGCAGTTCACCGCCGTGGACGGTGTCGAACTGCCGGTGTTCGCCGGCGTGTGGGCAATCTTCGGCCACGGCAACGTGGCGGGCATGGGCGAGGCCTTGCACGCCGTGCGCGGCGGGTTGCCGACCTATCGCGGCCACAACGAACAAAGCATGGCGCTGGCGGCGGTGGCGTTCGCCAAGGCATCGCGGCGGCAGCGGATGATGGCGGTCACCACCTCGATCGGGCCAGGCGCCACCAACCTGGTCACGGCGGCGGCGACGGCCCACGTCAACCGGCTGCCGGTGCTGCTGCTGCCGGGAGACGTGTTCGCCAGCCGGCGGCCCGACCCGGTGCTGCAGCAGGTGGAGGCGTTCGGCGACGGCACCGTCAGCGCCAACGACTGCCTGCGCCCGGTGTCGCGCTATTTCGACCGGCTGACCCGCCCGGAGCAACTGATCCCCGCGTTCGAGCGGGCGATGGCGGTGCTGACCGATCCAGCCGAGTGCGGGCCGGTGACGCTGGCCCTGTGCCAGGACGTGCAGGCGGAGGCGCATGACTATCCCGAGGCGATGTTCGCCCGCCGGGTCTGGCGCCGCCGCCGCGCCCGCCCGGACAGGGACGAACTGGCGGCGGCGGTGACGCTGCTGCGTGGCGCGCGGCAGCCGTTGGTGATCGCTGGCGGTGGCGTGCTGCACTCGCGGGCAGAGGTGGAGTTGCTGGCGTTCTGCGAGCGCCACGGCATCCCGGTTGGCGAGACGCAGGCCGGCAAGTCCTCGCTGCCCGGCACCCATCGGCTCAACATGGGCGGCATCGGCGTGAGCGGCACCGCCGCCGCCAACGCACTTGCGGCGGAGGCCGACGTGATCCTGGCGGTCGGCACCCGGCTGGCCGACTTCATCACCGGCTCGTGGACGCTGTTCCGCGCCCCTGGCCGGCGCATCATCGGGCTGAACACACAGGCGTTCGACGCCGGCAAGCATCGCGCGCAGATGCTGGTGGGCGATGCGCAGGTGGGCCTGGGCGAACTCGACGCCGCGTTGGCGGATTGGCGGGCGCCCTCGGCGTGGACCGCGCGCGCCCATGCCGAACAGGCCGGCTGGCTCGCCACCACAGCCCGCTACACGGCGCCGGACAATGCCGAACTGCCGAGCGACGCGCAGGTGCTGGGCGCGGTGCAGCGCCAGTCGCGCGCCTCCGACGTGGTGGTGTGCGCGGCCGGCGGGCTGCCAGGCGAGTTGCACAAGCTATGGCTGGCCGGGGCGCCCGGTGGCTACCATGGAGAATATGGCTATTCCTGCATGGGCTATGAGATCGCCGGCGGGCTGGGCGTGAAGATGGCGCAGCCGGAACGCGACGTGTTCGTCATGGTGGGCGACGGCTCCTACCTGATGATGAACGCGGATATCGCGACCTCGGTGATGCTGGGCCGGAAGATCACGTTGGTGGTGCTCGACAACCGTGGCTA
>JAYTQW010000384.1:0-2627 GCA_043746535.1 Rhodospirillales bacterium | reverse complement strand
AGCCACACCTGCTTGCCATCCGGCGTCGCGGCAACGTCGGGAGAAAACGGACTTTCCTGCTTCACCCGGCCGACGATCTTGTGCGTGGCGGTGGCGATCACGACCGTCTCGGGCGTGAAGCTGCTGACGAGGTAGCCGAGCTTGCCGTCCGGCGAGAAGATGACCATGCCCGGCCCGTTCGGGACCTTGATCCGGCTTTTTTCCATGAAGGTCTTGCCGTCGAGCACGGCGACGTAATCCTCGCCCCTCACGCTGACCCAGACCTCCCGGCCATCGGGCGTGAAGAACGCCTCATGTGGGGAGCGGCCGACATAGGTGACATGTTTGACCGCGTTGGTCGCGGTATCGATGAACGTCACCGAGTTCGAGCCGATCGAGATGACGGCCAGCGTCTTGCGGTCCGGCGAAAAGCCCATGCCGTGGACCAGGAGTTGCCCCTTGTAGAGCGGGCTAAGATTGCCCGGCGTCGGGTCGCCCAGCCGGATGACACCCAACAGAGTGCCGGCGGACGGATCGATGACCGAGACGGTGTTGGAGAACTGGTCCGACGTGTAGAACCGGTCCTTGCCGCTTATCGGGATGTCGGGCGCGGAGGCGGCGAAGGGCGCCTGCCCGGCCTGGGCGGCCAGCGTGGTTCCCAGCAACAGCAACGTGGTCAGACGCATCATCATGTTAGTGGTCCTTGTGCATGGGCATCGGGGTCGAGGTGGGTGCGGGCGCGGCGGGCAGCGCAGTGATGGCCCGGCGCATCACGACGATCTCCTGCTGCTGCTCGACGATAATCCCCTGGGCCAGGCGCCGCAGGACGGGGTCACGGCCGAACCGCAGCTCTGCCTCCGCCATCTCGACCGCACCCTGGTGATGCGGGATCATCATCGTCGCGAAATCGCGGTCGGTTTCGCCTGTTGCAGGCGCCATCATGTCGTAGTCCATCCGTGCCATCGCCGCCGCCATGACGGAAGCGAAGGAGTCGGCGATCATCATCTGGCCCTGCGCGGCCGCGGCACCGGCCGCGAGGCCGAGCCCCAGTGCGCAGGCGACGACCCCGCGGGAGAAGCGGTCGGTCCGCATATCAAATCCTTTCGTGAGGCGGCCCGATTGGCCGTCTGCGCTGCATGAACGCCGGGACGCCGGGTTTATTCCCCGATGCTCGAGCTCAGGTGGCGAAATCCGAGCTCAGCGCGCGACCTTCAGGCTGGCCAGATAGGTAACGATGGCCGGGATATCCGCGTCCGCGATCGGAGCCTTATAGACCTTCACCATCTTGGTCACCTCCCCGGCCCACTCGGCTTGCGTCAGCGCCGGCTGATTCAAGATCATGCCCGGCGTGTGGCAGGACATGCAGTTCCCCGCCATCGTGTCCGCCCCCGGGCCGGCTGGGAAGCTGCGGCCGGTGATCGGGAGCTCGAAGCCGACCGAACGGAGCCGAATGCCGGCGGCCTCGTCCGCCGCTTTAGGGGCATTGGGGCCGACCTGAGCCTCGTAGGCAGCAATTTCTTTGTTCAGTGCCTGCGAATAGGCGGGTATCGGGTAAACGGTCGGTGGGGGACCTACCTTTGGCCCCGCCGTGGCGGCGACAAATATAAGAATAGCAACTGCAGCGACGGCTGCTGCAACTTTGATAAGAGGATTCATGGCCTGTCCTTTCTGCTGGCTGTCAGGCCACGGGAAGAGCGACGCGCTCGATGACGTTGCGCATGAAGCCACCCCCGTTCCAGTTAGCCTCCATAGGCTGCACCAGTTGCTTGGTGTTTGTGCAGCGAACCAGCACTGCCAGCGTGCCGGACGCTGGCGCCGCAATTTGCGCGGTCCACCGGCGGAAACTATACGCGCCCTCATCGCGCCCCAGCGCCGCTGGCTGCCAAGTGGCACCACCGTCCGTCGAGATATCGACGGCTGCCACGCCGCAATCACCGCCCATGGCGATGCCGCGCAGCGGCACCGGGGCACTGGGCTTCAGCTTGGTTGCGGCGGTCACATTAGTGAAGAAGGAACGGGGGACCATGCGGTTGATCGGCTCGGTTGGGAAGCCAGTCTGACCGGGCTTTACGTCCGCATGCGGCGTGGCCGGGATCAGATAGGCGCTCTTCATCCAGAAACTGTTATCGGGCGCATCCAGCACCTCGATGTCGCTGACCATTTTGACCCAGTAGGTTGAATACCAACCGGGCACGATCAGGCGCATGGGAAAGCCGTTGAGCAGCGGCAGCTGCTCGCCATTCATCTGATAGGCCAGCATGACTTCGCCGTCCCGGGCATGGTCGATCGCCAGCGACTTCATGAAATCGGGCGCGTCCGCCACGACCGGCTCGTCCAGGCCGTTGAAGCGAACGGCGACGGCACCGGGCTTCACCCCGGCCCGGTCCAGCACGTCGCGCAAACGTACGCCGATCCACTTGGCGTTTCCCATGGCGCCATTCTCCCATTGGCCGCCGGCGATACGCGGCTCAAATAGTCCGCGGGAGTTGCCGGAGCACTGATTGATAGCGGCCATTTCGACGCGGGGTAGCGCCAGGATGTCAGCCATGGTCAGCGACAGCGCCTGGTTCACGTGGCCACGGACGGCGCACCGGAAGGTGGCGAGATCGACCTGCTCCGGGATCACGGCCCAGTGCCAGCGGACGAAG
>JAYTQW010000383.1:0-5384 GCA_043746535.1 Rhodospirillales bacterium | reverse complement strand
GCGATGGCGAACACACGCTCACGCAGAATATCCGCGACGGAATGGCTGATCAGGTTGGGATCGCGGCTGTCCGGGATATGGGACGCCAGTCGATCGATCAGGCCAAGACGCTTGTCCGCGCCAGCCAGCAGGAACACGCCGCCGTCGGAGCTGATCGTGCCGCCGTCGAAGGCGGCGGATACCTTCTTGTGGCACAGGGGTGGCAACGAGAAGGGCAAAAGCGTATCGTCGTCGGTGGCGGGCATGGCAGATTCTGTCCGGCGCTCAAGGGTGGCGTAAGCACCCAACCTTTGAGCGATTCCAGATGGTTACACCATGCCCGTTTCTGAATCCCAGCTATGCGATGAATAAGATGGGCTAACGGAGCTTCGCAGCTCAGCTGCGCGGACGAAGCTTCGCAGCTCAGCTGCGATGCCAGCGCGGTCGCAGTCTGGGTGGTGCCGACCGACGAGGAGGCGATGATCGCCAGCCACACCCGGGACGTGCTCGCAGCTGCCGGGTAGGCCCGCCACGGTTCCGGTCAGTCGAGGGCGCCGAAGAGCGCGCCCACCCCGGCGGCGACGCCTATCCACGGTCCCCTTGGAGATGTCGGCGCTGCCGTCACCGGCCCATCACGACGGTCACGAGATGCAGGGCGCCATCGTCGGTCAGTGGCACGGGTTCCCCATATGCCAGCTGAACGCCGTCGAGCTGGATCGATGCGACGCCACGATTGATGCCGGCCGGGTTCTGGACCGTGATCCGGTAGCGCGCGGAGCGCCACGTGATGGTCGCCTCGAACCCCGGCCAGGCGGTGGGGATGCAGGGATCGACGTGCAGGACGCCGCGGCGGATCCGGATGCCGAGGATGCTCTCTACCCCGGTCCGCTGCATCCAGCCGGCCGACCCCGTGTACCAAGACCAGCCGCCGCGGCCGACATGCGGCGGAATGGAGTAGATGTCCGCGGCCACGGCGTACGGTTCGAGTTTGTAGCGGGCGGCGTCGGCCGGCGTGCTTGCATGGTTGATGGGGTTCAACATCGCGAACAGCCGCGCCGCTTCATCGCCATGACCCAAGGCGGCCACGGCCATCACCGACCATAGTGCGGCGTGCGTGTACTGACCGCCATTCTCTCGCACGCCGGGCGGATAGCCCTTGATGTAGCCGGGGTCCGGCGCCGTCCGGTCGAATGGTGGCGCCAGCACCAGAAGGAGCTCGTCGCGAATCAATTCACTTTGGAGCGAACCCATTGCGCGGGCGGCCCGGGCAGGGTCCGCCACGCCACTCAGCACGGCCCAGGACTGCGCGATCGCGTCGATCCGACAGTCCGTATCGACGTGCGAGCCGAGCGGCGTGCCGTCGTCGAAAAACGCCCGCAGATACCATTCTCCGTCCCAGGCCCGCTCCAGCGCGGGCACCAGTGCTGCGGCATGGCTCAGCCACCGCGCGGCGCGCGCTGACCCCTGGCGGGCCGCAGCGAGCGGCGCGAAGGCGATCAGCGCCGCATGCAGGAACCAGCCGAGCCAGACGCTTTCCCCACGACCTCCTTCGCCGACCCGGCTCATCCCGTCGTTCCAGTCCCCGGTGCCCATCAGCGGCAGGCCATGCGTGCCGACCTTGAGGCTGTGGTCGAGGGCGAGCGCGCAGTGCTCGAACAGCGATGCCGTCTGATCTGATTTTTCGGGCAGAAAGAACCGGTCGTGCTCCGCCGCGGCCAAAGGCGACGCCGTCAGGAATGGCACCGCCTCGTCCAGCACCGCCATGTCGCCGGTGGCCTCGACATAGTGCGCCACGGCGTAGGCCAACCAGGCGCAGTCGTCCGAGATCCGCGTCCGCACGCCCCGCCCGCTTTCAGGTAGCCACCAGTGCTGCACGTCGCCCTCGGTGAATTGCCGGGCAGCAGCGCGCAGGAGGTGCTCGCGCACCAGGGCCGGGGACGATGCGACCAGCGCCATGCCGTCCTGAAGCTGGTCGCGGAATCCGTAGGCGCCGCTCGCCTGATAGAAGCCGGCACGGGCCCAGACGCGACAGGCCAATGTCTGATACAGCAGCCAGCCGTTCAGCATGATGTCCATGCTGCGGTCGGGCGTCCTGACCTCGAACGCGCCCAGGACCGATGCCCAATGGGCGCCGACCTTGCCGAGGACGGCATCGAGGTCGGCCTGCCGGTAGTGCTCGATCAGGCGGCGGGCGTGGTCGGCGTCGGTTGCCTGGCCCAGGAGGAACACCAGCTCGCCCCGGCCGCCGGGCTGCAGTTCGATGGTCGCGCGCATTGCCCCGCATGGGTCGAGCCCGGCGCCCACCGTTCCGGACAGCTGTCCGGCGCCCGAGAGTGCCGCGGGCTCGTCCAGGCTTCCGTTCCGGCCGATGAACGCGCGCCGGTCGCCGGTCGAACTGCTCTGTCGCCCGGCCATGTCGGCGAACGCCACGCGACTGCCGACAGCCTGGTCCCAGGCGTTGCGCGCGAACATCATGCCTGTGCTCGGATCGATCGCGGTCGCGACAAACGCGCCGGCGGGCAGGCGGCCAGCCCCCAGCACCCATTCGACGTAGGCCGTCACCGAGATCGTCAGCGTTCTGCCGGACGTGTTGTGAAGTTGCAGCCGCGAGATCTTGATCGGGTCGGCGACGGGCACGAATTGCAACAGGGTTCCGGCAATCCCGAACGCTGTGCGCTCGTAGCGGGTCCAGCCCCAGCCATGGGTTGCGACGTAGGTGGCCAGGGGGTCACGGCGGGGCGTCGCAGTCAGGCACCAGGTGTCCTGGGCGTCGCTGTCCTGGAGGTAGAATGCCTCGCCAGGGCGGTTTGTGACGGGGTCGTTCGACCAGGGTGTCACCTGGTTCTCCCGGCTGTTCCCCGCCCAGGTTGCGCCGCTGCCCTCCGCCGCGGCCTGGAACCCGAAGCCAGGATTGGCAATCACGTTGATCCACGGCGCGGGCGTCGTCTGGCCGGGGCCGAGGACGATGACATACTCCCGTCCGCTGTCGGCGAAGCCTCCGAAGCCGTTTGCGAATTCGAGTGCCGGGACACCCGGGGCAGCCGTTCCGGAGGATCGCCCGGGGGCAGCCGGCACGGGGACGCCGGCGGCGTGCTTCGGCAGCCGATCGAGCTGTTCAGCCAGGCCGCCGCGACTGCCGCGCAGGACGACCCGGGCGACCGCCGCCAGGAGCGCGCAGGTTTCGGCCGGCACCAGATCGGCGCGCACCAAGGTCACGGCTCCACCACCTCCTGTCGCGCCGCTCCGCCGTGTCCGCAGCAACGCCTCGAGATTGTTCTGCAAGTCTTGCGAATAGGAAGCCGCGTGCTCGTTGAGGATGACGAGATCGACCGCAAACCGCTTGAGCCGCATGTATTCATGGGCGAGCAGCAGCTCCCGTGCGACATCGAGGTCGGCGTCATCGCCGATGCGCAGCAGCAGGATCGGCAAGTCGCCCGAGATGCCCTGCGGCCACAGCCCCGATTGCGGCCCGCTTCCTTGCTCAATCGCCTTCGAGGGCGGGCGAAGGGTTGGATCAGCGAACAGCAGGTGGCTGGCGAGGCGCTGGAACAGGTCCGCGTCGCCGGGGCTGATGCCAAGGTGGCGCATCTGGACCTGCGCCTGGGTCCAGGCCAGCGTCGAGGCACGGTCGAACGCGGCAGCATCGCGGTGTTTGTCGATGCAGCCCAGAATGTCCTCCCGCGTGGCGGCGACCATGGTCCAAAAGGTGATGCGGACCTTCGCGCCTGGTGCGACGACGACCCGGTGGCGCAGGCTGAACACGGCGTCCAGCACGGTGCCAGCGGTGCCTGACAGGGACGCGCCGGCCTCGAGTGCCGCCGCCGTGCGCAGGCCGCGACCCCGCCCGATGAACTGCGCGCGATCGGTCTCGAAGGTCACGGCCGACTCTGTCGCGGGCTCGGCCAGCACGAGTTGCGCGGCCCAGACCTCGGGCTCGTCCGGTGCCCGCCGGCGGCGGGTGGCCAGGATGGCGTGGCTTTCTGGCAGGTATTCCGTCTCGACGAACAGCTTCGCGAAGGCGGGGTGCGCGACGTCGGTCGCCTGTGCCGTCAGGACCAGCTCGGCATAGGACGTGACGTCGATCTCACAGGGCAGGGACCCGGCATTCGAGATCGAGACGCGGCGGACCTCGGCATCCGCCTCGGGGGAGACGATAACCTCCAGCATCGTCGTCAGCGTGCCGTCGCGGCGGGCGAACTCGGCCCGGTCCTCGCGGAACGCAACATCGTATTCGTCGGGCTCGATTCCGCTCGGCTGCACGCCTGCGGACCACGCCCGGCCGCTCCGAACATCGCGCAGCATGACATAGGAGCCCCAATCGTCCAGCGTCGGGTCCTCTCGCCAGCGGGTCACGGCCTGGTCGCCGCATCGGCTGAAGCCCGAGCCTGCGGCCGTGACCATCACGCTGTAGCGGCCGTTGGATAGCAGGTGCGTGGCCGGGCTGCGCCCGTGTGCGGTGTCGAACCGGCGTCCACCCAGCGGCACCGCGATGTCGCGTTCGGTTTGCGGCTTGTCCTCCCTGGACGGCAGCGGGCGGGCAACGGCCACGCTGCGGGGCGCGCGCTCCTGCAACAGCAGCTCCGTCGCCTGGATCAGCGGCTCGGCATGGAAGCGCGCCCGCATGACCCCGCCTAGAACGGCGTCGGCCGCCGCGACGATCGTCATGCCCTGGTGGTGCGCCATGAAGGCCCGCACAACGGCGACGGCAGCGCCTGCCGGTACGCGGGACGGCGTGTAGTCCAACGCCTCGTAGAAGCCGTAGCGGCCGAGCCCGCCCACGGACGCAAGACGGTCCATGTTGCGCACGGCTGACTGCGGGTCGACCATTGCGGCGAGCGCCGTGGCGTAGGGAGCGACGACCATGTCCTCATCGAGGCCACGCTTGAGGCCCAGGCCCGGTACGCCGAAGTTGGAATACTGGTAGGTGTATTCGACGTCGCGGACGTTGTAAGCGGATTCCGAGACGCCCCAGGGGATTCCGCGATCCTTGCCATACTCGATTTGCCGTTCCACGGTCACGCGGTTGGTCTGCTCCAGCAGACTCCCGCCCGGCGCACGCATCACCAGGGACGGCATCAGATACTCAAACATCGAGCCGGACCAGGACACCAGCGCGGTGCCGTTTGCGGTCGGAGTCACTGCACGCCCGAGCCGGAACCATTCACGGGCGGGGATGTCGCCCTTGGCAATGGCGACGAAGACGGCCAGCCGGGCCTCGGATGCCAGCAGGTCGTAGCAGTTGGCGTCGATCGCGTCCTCGGCGACCAAGTAGCCGATCGACAGCAGCTTCCGCTCTACATTGCGCAGGAAGCCGAACTCCATCGCGAGTGCCATGGCGCGCGCCGCGTGCTCGAGAGCGGTCAGGCGGTCTCCAAGGGAGCTGCCTTCGTCTCGGCCATGGCTTG
>JAYTQW010000382.1:0-4008 GCA_043746535.1 Rhodospirillales bacterium | reverse complement strand
CGCGGCCACAGCCTGATCGTGATCGACGCCGCGCAGTCGCGCGTGCGGAACACCATCGACATGGGCAGCGCGGTCGAGGCGGCGGCAATCGACGACCGGGGCACGCTGTTCGTGGACCTGCCGGAGCGTGGCGAGGTCGCCCGCGTCGATCTGTCCGGCACCGTCACCGCGCGCTGGCCGGTGGCGCCGTGCGAGCAGCCGAGTTCGCTGGCGCTCGACCACGCCACGCACCGGCTGTTCGTCGGCTGTCGCAACAAGCTGATGGCGCTGGTCGATGCGGAGTCGGGCCGCGTGCTGGACACCGCGCCGATCGGCGGCGGCACCGACAGCATGGCGTTCGACGCCGCCCGCCGCGTGGCGCTCAGCGCCAACGGCGAGGGCTATGTCAGCGTGGTGCCCGAACTGGGCGACCGGCTCGGGCCGCCGCAGACGCTGCCGACCGCCAGGACCGCGCGCACGCTGGCGCAGGACCCGGCGACCGGCCGGCTGTTCCTGGCCGCCGCCGACATCGCCTCGGTCGATCCGCTGTTGCCGAGCCAGGAGCGCCCGGTGGTCCACTATGTCCCCGGCAGCTTCCGGGTGCTGGCGTTCCGGCCCGCTGGCTAGACGCCGTGTCCGCCGCCGACGAAGGCGTTGAAGGTGATGATGGTGTAGGTGTCCTTCACGCCTGGCAGCGTCTGTAGCCGCTCGGTCACGAACAGGCCGGTGTCCTGCTCCGGTTCGAGGTAGAACTTGCCCATCAGGTCATACTGGCCGGAGGTGCTGTGCAGCTCCGAAAGCTCCTCGACCGTGTCCGTCGCGTGCTTGGCCACGCTGTAGGCTTTGCCCATCTCGCATTTTATCATGACGTAGATGGCGCGCATCACCGCAGGTTCCCGAGCACGTTACCGGCCATCAGTGCCGCTCCCACCATAGGGCTACGCCCCAACCCAATGCCGCAAGCAGGAGGGGAGCCAGGATGGCGTACAGCTCAAGACCGCTCATGGCACAAGCCTTCCAAGCACTCTTTGTGCAGCCAGATGTAAGGTGGCTGCGGCTAAGAACCAAGCAATTCCGAGTGCTGGCCACCATGCATCAGTCCCAAAGTGACTGATGCCGTAAAAAACGCTAGCCAGCGGCGCGATCACGGTGGTGACGGACATTGCAACCGCAATGTTGTTCAGGGCCGTGGCCAGCAGTTTAGTGCGTTCGTTCCGGATCAGGCTCATCGTGCCTCGGCTTGCTGACCGGGTTACGCTACCATCCTGTCCGACACCCAGCATAGTGTCGCGCGCGCGTAAGGATCGCCCATGCCCCCAATCATCCCGGCCCGCATCGGCGGCCATATCCTTGCCGACGCGCTGGTGGCGCAGGGCATCACCCACGCCTTCGCGGTGCCGGGCGAGAGCTACCTCGACGTGCTCGACGGCCTCTATGCCGCGCGGGATAGCATCCACCTCACCACCTGCCGGCTGGAGGCGGGGGCGGTGCATATGGCGGAGGCGCACGGCAAGCTGACCGGGCGGCCCGCCGCCGCGTTCGTCACGCGCGGCCCCGGCGCCTGCCATGGCTCCATCGGCGTGCATGTGGCCCATCAGGACAGCACGCCGCTGCTGCTGTTCGTGGGGCAGATACCGTTCGCCGAGACCGACCGGGAGAGCTTTCAGGAGGTCGACTACCGCCGCATGTTCGCACCCCTGGCGAAGTGGGTGACGCAGATCGACGACGCCGCGCGCATCCCCGAACTGGTCGCCCACGCCGTCGATGTCGCCACCTCCGGGCGGCCCGGCCCGGTGGTGATCGCCATCTCCGAGGAGATGCAGCGCGTGGCCGTCGCGGTGGCCGATGTCGGCCCCGCCCAGATCAGCCGCCCGCACCCGGACCCGGCGGCGCTGGCGCGGATGGCGGCGATGCTGGCCGCGAGCCGCAGGCCGCTGGCGATCCTCGGCGGCTCCGGCTGGAGCGAGCGGGGCAGGGCCGATATCGGCGGTTTCCTGCGTGCCCGCGACATCCCGGTGAGCGTCGCGTTCCGCCGCCAGTCGCTCTACGACGGCACGCTCCCGAACTACGCCGGCGACCTCGGCGTCGGCAGCGACCCGGCGCTGGTGGCCGCCGTGCGCGAGGCCGATCTGGTGCTGGCGATCGGCACCCGCCTGGGCGAGCCGGTCAGCCAGGGCTACACGCTGTTCGACGCGATGCCGGACACGCCGGTGGTGCATGTGCATCAGGAGGCGACCGAGATCGGCCGCGTCACCCGTCCCGCGCTGGGCATCGTCTCCGACCTCGACGCCTTCGCCGCCGCCGCCGTGGCGTTGCCGGTGCCGGAGGTTGCGTGGCGCGGATGGACCGCCCGGCTGCGCGCCACCCGGCTGGCGGGCGCGGAGGTGCCCGACTATCCCGGCCCGCTCAACCTCGGGCAGGTGTTGCGGGAGTTGCAGGGGCTGCTGGACCCCGATGCCATCCTGACCTGCGACGCTGGCAACTTCGCCACCTGGCCGGTGCGGTTCATGGAGTTCGGCGAGCGTCAGCGGTTCATCGGCCCGACCTGCGGCGCGATGGGCTACGCGGTGCCGGCGGCGGTCGGCGCCAGCATCGTCCATCGCGGCCGGCAATGCGTGGCCTTCGTGGGCGATGGCGGCTTCATGATGACCGGGCAGGAGCTTGCCACCGCGTTCCACCACGGCACGGCGCCGATCGTGCTGCTGTTCAACAACGCCATGTACGGCACCATCCGCATGTACCAGGAGCGTGCGTATCCGGCGCGGGTCAGCGGCACCGACCTCACCAACCCCGACTTCGTGCGGCTGATCGAGGCGTATGGCGGCCATGGCGAGCTGGTCGCGCGCACCGACGAGTTCGCCCCGGCATGGCGCCGCGCCGCGGCCAGCGGCCTGCCGGCGGTGATCGAGTTGCGCCAGGACCGGGAGCAGATCACCAGCCGCGCCACCATCGCCCAACTGCGGGCGTCCGCGCGCTAGGCCGGACAGGAGATTTCTGGCACATAGCGGATGAAGAGGGGCGCACCGATGAGCACAGCCGATCCGTTCGTGAACGACTACGCCGCCGGCCAGAGCGACAGCCGTCCGTGGGGCGACTGGGCGGTGCTGGACGCCGGTCCGGGCTTCTGCGTGAAGCGCATCCGCGTCATTCCCGGCGGCATCCTGTCGTTGCAGCGCCACCAGCACCGCGCCGAGCAGTGGACCGTGGTGGCCGGCGCGGCCCGCGTCACGCGCAACCATGAGGTGTTCGACCTCGCCGCCGGGCAGAGCGTGGCCATCGACCTGCACGACATCCACCGCGTCGCCAACCCTGGAGACCAAGACATGGTGTTCATCGAGGTGCAGACCGGCCGCACCCTGCGCGAGGACGATATCGAGCGGCTCGAAGACAGCTACGGGCGCAAGTGATGCCGCACGAGGACGCGACCTACCCCACCCTGCGCGGCCGCGCGGTGCTGATCACCGGCGGCGCCGCCGGCATCGGCGCCAGCATGGTCGAGCATTTCTGCCGGCAGGGCGCCCGCGTCGCCTTCCTCGACCTCGCCATCGACGCGGGCCGCGTGCTGGTGGCGCGACTGGCCGAGGAGGGCCTGCCGGCAGCGCATTTCGAGCCAGTCGACGTGACCGATATCACCGAACTGCGCGCCGCAATCGAACGCGCGACGGCGGCGGTGGGGGCGCCCACCGTGCTGGTCAACAACGCGGCCCATGACGAGCGCCACGATTGGCGGGACGTGACGCCCGAGTACTGGGACGGCAGGCTGGCGGTGAACCTGCGCCACCACTTCTTCGCCATCCAGGCGGTCGCTCCCGGCATGATCGCCGCCGGCGGCGGTTCGGTCATCAACATGGGGTCGACCAGTTGGCGCATGGGCATCGGCGGGATGCCCGCTTACACCGCCAGCAAGGCCGCCATCGAGGGGCTGACCCGCGGCTTCGCCCGCGACCTCGGCCCGCACCGCATCCGCGTCAACTGCGTGCTGCCCGGCTGGATCATGACCGAACGCCAGTTGGCGCTGTGGGTGACGCC
>JAYTQW010000381.1:0-13537 GCA_043746535.1 Rhodospirillales bacterium | reverse complement strand
CTTGAAAGCGGTTCGGGGCGGCAAACATGGGCCGCCGCGACCGGCTTGCAGGAGACGAGACGATGAGCACCACCGCGATTTTCCCGCTTGGCGGCAGCCCCCTCCACCAGGTCCGCCCCGACCTTGCCGGCACGGTCTGCGAGGGCCGGGACGTGACGCTGGTCCGCTGGAACATCCCTGCCAGCCGCGCGGCCACGCCGATGCACCACCATGCCGACCACGAGCAGTTCACCATCGTTATCAGCGGCAGCGTCGAGACCACTATCGGCGACGAGGTGCTGACGCTGCGCCCGGGTGACATGTGCCGCATCGACCGCAGCGTGCCGCACGGCCGGACGCGGGCGCTTGATGGCAAAGACGCCGTGCTGGTCGACGTGTTCTCACCGCCCCGCCCCGAGTATGTGGCCGCGGCCCGGGCGCATGACCAGGGCGTGGCGTGAGCCCGCCTCGCGTCCTCGTCTTCGAGCGGATAGACCCCACCGGCGAGTCGCTCGACTGGCTCGAACAGCAGGGCATGGCGGTGACCCGTGGCCGGGTCATGTGGGAGCCAGGCTTCAGGCGCTACACCGAGGCGGAGATCATCGCCGAGGCGGCCGGCTATGTGGCTGTGATGGGGGCCAGTGGCGCGCATTTCACCCGTGCGGTGATCGAGGCGCTGCCAGCGCTGCGGTTCATCTCCAAGTTCGGCATCGGCGTTGACAGCATCGACGTGGCTGCCGCCACCGCGTGCGGCATCCGCGTGTCCAACACCCCGGTCGACACGCAGGTCGGCCCGGTCTGCGAGCACACCATCGCGCTGATGCTGGCGCTGACCAAACGCCTGCTTGATTGGACACCTCAATACATGCGGGCCGGCGGCTGGCGCAGCGACATCTTCGCCGGCATCGTCGCCGGCCAGACCATCGGCATTGTTGGCCTGGGCCGGATCGGGCGTGGCGTCGCGGCTCGGCTGGCCGGATGGGACGCAACACTGATCGGCTACGACCCGGGACTGACCGAGGCGCCGCCAGGTGTCACCCTGTGCGGCCTGCCGGAGCTGCTGGCGCGGTCGGATATCGTGACGCTGCACGCCACCCCTTCGCCTGGCAATCGCCGGATGATCAACGCGGCGGCGCTGGCGTCGATGAAGCCGACGGCGCTGCTCATCAACACCGGCCGTGCCTGGCTGGTCGATCAGGCGGCACTGCGCCAGGCGCTGGAGACGCGCCAGATCGCCGGAGCCGGCATCGACGTGTTCGAGACCGAGCCGCCCGATCCCACAGATCCGCTTTTCCACCTGCCGACCCTGCTGGCGACGCCGCACGCCGCCGCCTGGACGCTGGACGGCATGAAGAACATGGGTTGGACGGGGGCGCGCAACCTGTGGGCGATGGTGAGCGGCCAGGGCACCGCCCACGTCGTCAACCCGTGAACGCCACCCGCAGCATTGCCCGCATTATTGGAAGAGTGACATGACCGAGTTCGTGCCAGACGCCGCCCGTAACGTCCGCCTGCTCGGTCATACCGATCAAGGCGGTCGGCCTGACGGCTGCCAGGTCATGGTCTCGCGCGGTTACGCCTATGTCTGCCACGTATTCAGCGGCGGCATCACCGTGATCGACGTGCGCGACCCGCGCACCATGAAGCCGGTAAACTTCCTGCCGGTCCATCCGGCATCGTGGTCGATCCACTGCCAGACTCACGGTGAGCTGATGCTGGCGGTCGAGGAATTCAACTTCTACTCGGTCTTCAACAGCGAGAAGAGCTATTACGGCGGTTCGATCTCGGGCGTCCACAGCAGCCGCTTTGGCACGCAAGGAAAGGATTTCTCGGCCGGGCTGCGGGTGTACGACATCGCCGACCCCGCACATCCGCGTGCCATCGGCTTCATGCCGGTGGCGGGGCTAGGGCTGCACCGGGTCTGGTGGGTGGGCGAGCGGTACGCGTACGCATCGGCGTTCCTGGACGGCTACACCGACCATGTGCTGATCGTGATCGACCTCGCCGACCCGACCCGCCCGGTTGAGGTCGGCCGCTGGTGGCTGCCCGGCATGTGGCGCGACGGCGGCGAGATGCCGCAAGGCGCCGGCCGCGTGGCGCTGCATCACGCGGTGGTGGCCGACGACGTGGCGTACGGCTGCTGGCGGGATGGCGGCCTCACGATCCTGGATGTGGCCGACAAGTCGCAGCCACGTCTGATCGCGCACCGCAACTGGTGCCCGCCATTCGCCGGCGGCACCCACAGCGCGCTGCCGCTGCACGACCGCGGCCTGCTGGTCGTCGCCGATGAGGCGGTGCAGAACATCGACGTCGAGCCGCTCAAATACACCTGGATGCTCGATATCCGGGCACCCGCCAACCCGGTCACGATTGCCACGATGCCCGTGCCGTCCGAGCGGGACTACGTCGCCAAGGGCGGTCATTTCGGCCCGCACAACCTTTGGGAGAACCGGCCGGAGGGTTACTGTAGCAGCCGCTACGTGTTCGCGACCTACCAGAACGCGGGGCTGCGCGTGTTCGACACCCAGAACCCGTTCCACCCCAAGGAGGTCGGCTGGTTTGTGCCACCATTGCCCAAACGCATGGTCGACACCCGCCCTGGCATCGTGCCGCAGCTCCACGCGGCGGACGTCTATGTCGAGGCGTCCGGTGTCGCGTTCATGACCGATTTCAATGCCGGCATGGTCGCCGTTGAGGTCGACGGGCTTACCTAATCCGGCAAGCCCGTGCCCCTTGGTGGGACCCTAACGGCTTTCGTTGCCTGCACTGATGCGCAACACGAGCTTGTTTCGCATCACCGGTATCAGGCTGTTGCGGCCAGTAATGTGATTAACCGGATGATCCCGGCCAGAAATTCCCCTGAGTTCGCGTGGCGTGATCAAAAGTCAGCACCACAGCCGAGCTACATAAAACTACATGCGCTCCATTTCGCTGTGCACCAACACCACTTGCCGCAACTCCGGCGGCTACGCCGGCCGGACCCTCGAGCCTAGCGCCGCTTGCGGGTCTGGCTGATCGCCACCGCCAGCAGAATGATGCCGCCGCGCGCGATCAGCTGCTGGCTGAACTCCAGGCCCATCAGGATAAGGCCGTTGTTGATGAGGCCGATCATCAGCGCGCCCATGATGGAGCCCACCACGGTCCCGGCGCCGCCGAACAGGCTGGTGCCGCCGAGCACCGCCGCGGCGATGACCGACAACTCGTCGCCCTCACCAAACTGGAAGCGGCCGGAGTGCAGCCGCCCGGCATACAGCATCCCAGCCACCGCCGCGGCCAAGCTGGAAAGCACCAGCACCTGGAACTTCACGGCGCGCGTGTTGACGCCGCTGTAGCGGGCTGAGGTCTCGTTGCCGCCGGTGGCCAGCACGCGGCGGCCGAAGGTGGTGCGGCGCAGGACGATCTGGCCGACGACGCCGAACATCAGCATCCAGATCAGCAGCGACGGCACGGTGCCGAAGTTGCCGCCGCCAAAGAAGGCCGAGTAGCCGCGTCCCAGGATCGGGATTGCTGCGGTGTGGCTGATCCACATTGCAACGCCGCGCGCGATGCCCATCATGGCGAGCGTGGTCAGGAACGACGGTATGCCGATGCCAGTGGTGAGGAAGCCGTTGGCGCAACCCATGATGACGCCGGTCCCGAGCCCGGCCACGATGCCGACCGGAATGCCGCCGTAGTCGATGCCCATGGCGGTTGCGACCGAGGCGAGGCCGGCGACGGCGCCCACCGACAGGTCGATCTCCGCAGTGCCCAATACGAAGGTCATCGAAACCGCCATGACGGCGACGATGGCGGTCTGACGGATGATGTTGAGCAGGTTGTTTGGGTCGAGGAAGCCGCGGTTGCCAAGCGTCGCCGCAAACACCCCGAAAATAATGACGAAGCCAATGTAGATGATGTACTGCCGCCAATCCGCCAGCGCCGAAGGACGCCGCAACGGTATCGCCTGATCGCTCATAGCATCAAATTCCCCGAGCCTGCTGCATGGCACTCTGAAGTCGCTGTTCGGCATCGTGCAGCGCGGTCACGCTGCCGGGCGGCGCATCGGGATCGTCCAGCTCGTGCCGGGCGATGTCGCGCACGATGCGGCCCTCCGACATCACCAGGATGCGGTCGCAGGCGGCCAGCAACTCCTGCAACTCGGACGACAGTACCAGAATCGCCTTGCCCTGGCGCGCCAGGTCGCGGATCAGCGTCACGATCTCGGACTTCGAGCCGATGTCTATGCCCGCAGTCGGCTCGTCGAGCACCAGGATGTCCGGCTTGGTGGCGAGCCATTTGGCGATTACCACCTTCTGCGCGTTGCCGCCCGAGAGGTTGCGCACGGCGCTGTCGCGGGAGGCGGTCTTGATGCGAAGCCGTGCGATGCCCTCGTCGACGAGTGCGCGGGTGCGGCGGCCGGACATCCAGCCGCCATCGGCCAGCCGCTTGAGGTTGGGCAGTGCGATGTTGCTGGCGACGCTGTGCGCGGCCACGAAGCCCTGACGGGCGCGGTCCTCGGGAATGAGCGCCAGACCGTTGGCGATGGCGTCGCGCGGGCTGGCGATGGCGACCATGCGGCCCTTAACGCGGATCTCGCCGGCGGTGATCGGCTCGATGCCGCACAATGCGCGGGCCATCGACGACCGGCCGCTGCCGAGCAGGCCGGCAACGCCGACCACCTCGCCACGACGCAGGGTCAGGTCCACCGCACGCGGCTTGTGTAGTCCCGACAGGCCGCGCGCCTCGAGCAGCACCTCGCCCACCGTGGCCGTCTCGCGCGTCACGTCGGAAAAGCCGCGTGAGCGCCGGCCGACGATGTGCGCGATCATGCTGTCGAGCGTAAGGTCGGCCATCTCGGCGGTAATGACGTGGCGGCCGTCGCGCAGGATCGTGGCACGGTCGGCCAGCTTGAAGATCTCGTCCATTCGGTGCGAGACGTAGACGATGGCGACTCCCTCGTCGCGCAGGCGGCGGGCGTAGGCGAACAGCCGGTCCACCTCGTTGGCCGAAAGCGCCGTGGTGGGCTCGTCCAGGATCAGCACGCGCGGGCGCTGCGACACGCCCTTGACGATCTCGGTAAGCTGGCGCTGCCCGGCGCCGAGGTCGGCGACCTTGGCGGATGGATCAATGTCCACGCCCATGTCGGCGAACAGTTCGCGGGCCTTCGCCGCGGCGGCTAGGTCATCGATCAGCCCGGCAGACTTGATCTCGCGGGTCAGGAAGATGTTCTGCGCCACCGTCAGCGTCGGCACTAGGCTCATCTCCTGGAACACCATGGTGACACCGAGCGCCTGGGCCGCGCGCGGCGTGAAGTCGGTCATCGCCACGCCGCCGATCGCCGCCGTCCCCGAGGACGGTCGCTGCACGCCGCTCAGGATTTTCAGGATGGTAGACTTGCCGGCACCGTTCTCGCCGAGCAGCGCGTGGATCTCGCCGGGACGTACGACGAGGTTCACGTCCTCCAACGCCCGCACGCCGCCGAAGTGCATCGATACGCCGGTCATTCGCACCGCTTCCGCAGCCTGCGTGTCGATCAGCAAATGGTTGGGCATTGGGTCTCGACTGTTGAAAATGCCAAACCGGCCGGCTTGAACAAGCCGGCCGAAGCGTCAGCCGCAGCCGGTCAGTTCATGCTCTGCGTGATCTTGGCGGTGACTGGCTTGTGGTAGACCTGCTGCCATGCCTCGGCGAGGTTGGCCTTCGACACCGGCAGCGGCGGCAACGCCACATAGGCCGGCGCCGCCTTGCCGAGCAGACCGTAGCCGGCGAGCTTGGCCTCGGTCGTGCCCTGGTCGTACGGCCGCTGCGCGCCAAGCCCCTTCACGTAGCCGCCCGACGCCATGTCGATGGCGACGTTCTCGCCAAGGTCGCAGGTGGTGATGACAAGGTCGTCACGCCCGGCAGTGCGCGCCGCCGAGATCACGCCCTCGGCCGGCACGTCCCACACCGCCCAAATGCCCTTGACCGAGGGATGCGAGACCAGGATGGCGGAGGCGGCTTTTTCCGCGTCGCCGGAAAAGTCGGGGCCGCCGATGCCCTGTTCGGCGACGATTTTAATACCCGGATAATCGTCGGCGATGGTCTTCTTGAAGGCGTCGTAACGCTGCTTGGTGACGAAAAAATCCGCCGCGTGGAATACCAGGCCAATGTCGCCATGCTGGTTCAGCGCCTGGGCCATCATGTGCGCCGCGGCGACGCCGTTGCCGTAGTTGTCGGCCGAGACCACGCTGACGTAGTCGTGCCCGGCCACCAGCCCGCTCGGCACGTTGTCCATGAACACCAGCTTCACGCCGCGATCGGCCGCCGCCTTGTACTCGTTGGCGGTGGCCACCGGGTCGGTCGGGATCGAGACGATGATGTCGGGCTTCTGCGCCAGCACCGTCTCGATGTCCGACACCTGCTTGTCCGGCTTGAAGCCGGCATCGGTGACGGCAATCACGCCCACGCCCATGGTGGCGAACTCGGCCTTGAGGCCCTCGATCTGCGCCTGCGACCAGTCGTTGCCGGCGTAGTGCATGACGATCGCGGCGCGCGCGTGCATTCCTTTGATCTTCGCCATCTCGGCGTCGGTGAGTTGCACCGACGAAGCCGACGCGGGCTTCTCGCCATGCGGGCCGAGGCTCATCACCGTGCCCTGCAGCTGGACCAGGGCGGCGGTCGGGTCGGTTGCGTGCGCCGCCCCGACCGACAATCCAAAGCTCAGCGCCAACGCCGACGAGGTCAGCAGTCCAGATACGCGCATCGTTTCCTCCGTTATGTTTTTATTGAGCGAATGGTCGTTAGCGAGTTACGGCGCGTGCGCCTGCACGAAAGCCAGGCTGCGGCGGGCGCCTTCCAGCGGATCGGGCCAGCTATCGAGTTCGTTGGTGATCCAGCCGCAATAGCCGATGTCGATCAACGCCCGCAACACGGCAGCGTTGTCGCATTCGCCCTCGTCCACTGGCGTGAACGCGAACGGCTCGCGCTGCCAGCCTTTGAGGTGGACGTAGGAGATGCGGTCGGCGTGTTCGCGCACCATCTCGGCCGGGATGCCGCCGGCAGCCGCGAGGTGCGCGGTGTCGGGGCAGAACCCGATGTCGGTCATGGCGAAGATGCGCCGCACCTCGTCCGGACCCTCGACGATGGTCGACAAATGCGGGTGGTAATGAGCGCGCAATCCGTACCCGCGGGCAATCGCCGAGGCGCGGTCGAGGCCGCGGGCGAGCGCGTCGAAATCTCCGTCACGTAAGCCGGACACCCGTTTGGCGCCGCCGCCGATAACCAGATGCTCGGCCCCTAGCGCCTGCGCCGCCTTTGCCGCGCGCTCGATGCGGGCCAGTTCCTCGTCGAGGATGTCGCCAAACACGAAGTTAGCGCCACTATACACGGCAACCAGCTTTAGCCCGGCATCGTCCAGGCTGGCACGCAGGGCCGCAAACCCATCGGCCTCGCCATCAAGGATGTTGCCGTCGAAGAACTCAATGCCCTCGTAGCCGGCCGCCGCGATCTCGCGTGCCGCCAGCGCCATGTCGCCGAAGGTGCGGTAGGTGAGCTGGGCGATGGAGGTGACGCCGACCGCGTTGCCGCCGAGCGGACCCCAGCAGTTGGCGTGGTAGGCGAGGCGCCAGTCGCTCATACCGATACCCTCGCTGCCACCGGCCGCGCTGCCGTAAAGCGTCCTCGCCGCTTGACGATATGATCTGCTACCCGCCATGCGTTGGCCATAATCGTCAGCGTCGGGTTGGCCCCGGTCGCAGTCGGGAACGACGAGCCATCGACCGCGAACAAATTGTCCACCTCGTGCGCTTGGCACCAGCGGTTGAGCACCGAGGTGGCGGGGTCGGTGCCCATGCGCGCTGTGCCGTGCTGGTGCGAGCAGTTGCCGGTCACCCGCTCGGCATAGACCTTGGTGACACTGCGAGCCTTGGCGCCTTCCAGGATCTCGGCACTGCGGTCGATCAGGAAGCGCCCCTGGTCGAGGTCGTTCTGGTGCGGCTTCAACGTCACCCGCGCCACCGGCAAGCCCCAGGAGTCCACCACGGCATCGTCAAGATCGACGCGGTTGTCGTGCTGCGGCATGTCGTGCAGCACCATGGCCACCGCCATCGAGTGGTTAAATGCCTCGCGGTCCACCCGCTTGGCCTCGGCGCCCCAAGCCGGCGAGCTCGGCAGGCGCCAGTTAATCGGCAGCGGAATGCCTACGCCGGCCGCCGCGATATGGCCGCCACCGACGAAGCCGCGACGCGCATCGTGCTCGTAGAATTGGAAGCTGGAAGCGCTGACGTAGCCGCCGCCAGCCCAGGCGTACACCGGGTTGTCGAACACCCCGACCGCCGCACTGTATTCGTGGAAGGTCACGTTGCGGCCGACAAGGCCGGTGCCGTTGGCAAGGCCGTTGGGAAACCGCCCGGATTTGGACAGCAGCAGCAGCCGCGCCGTCTCGACCGCCCCGCAGGCCAGCAGGAACACGTCCGCCTGCTGCTCAAGAACGTTGCCATCGGCGTCCTCGTAGATGGCGCTCTTGACCTGCCCGGCGCTGTCCAGCGTCAGCTCGCGCACGATGCACTCCGGCCGCAGATCGTAGCGGCCGGAAGCGACGGCGTCGGGGATGAACACGTTGAGCGCACTGGAGCGGGTGCCGGTAGGGTCACCGTGCTGCTGCGCGAAGGCGCTGACCACGGTTGCCGGACGGCCGCCGAACGGCTGCGACAAGGCGGCCTGCGGCGTCGGGAAAGAGTTCCAGCCGAGCGCCGCGCAGCCCTTGTGGAATTTCTCGGCATAGCGCGACATCGGCATCGGCTGGCACGGGTAGCCACGGCTGCGCGGCCCCTCGAAGCGGTTCGCACCGGCCAGGCCGGACACGCCGAACGCCCACTCGACGCGATCGTAATACGGTTCCAGCTCGTCATAGCCGACCGGCCAGTCCGCCAGCGTGGTGCCGGGAAGGTCGCCGGCCACGCTGCGCAGGCGGAAGTCGTTGGGCGTGAAGCGCGGCAGCCAACCCTGCCAATGCACCGTGCCGCCGCCGACCATCTGCGGCACCGGGCAGAACAACTCCTGACGCGCTGCCTCGCTGGCGGAGGTACGGGCGGTGCGCGGGTTCAGCAGCGGGTCGGGCCACAAATTGTAGCGGTTGATGTTGGCCAGCTCGTCGCCGCCGAAGCTCTCCCGCCTGCGCCACGGTCCGCGCTCCAGCGCCACCACGCGCACCCCGGCCTCAGTCAGCACCTTGGCGGCGGTGGCGCCGGACGCGCCGGCACCGATGATGCAGACGTCGGTCCGCTCGGGGTTGGCCTTAGACGCCATGATGCGCTTCCCGTTTCCCGTGCGACGGATCGGTGTGGCCCTCGGCGAACCAGTCGAGGGTGGAGTAACGGCCGCTGTGTACCTCGGCCAGCGAGGCCGGGCCGGGGAAGCCGATGACTTCCCAGCCGACATGATCGCGGTTGCCGCCATAGATCGGGTCGGCATAGAAGCCCTGGCGGGTGTGCGCGACCAGCAGCGGAAAAAAGTCGAGTTCGACCTCGGTGCTGGTCTGCTGCAGGGCTGGACCCGAGGCGGACGGCCCGCCAAGCGCATAGGCCGGCGACAGGGCGGTATCCGGCATCCCCTCGCGGCTCTCAATCGCTCGCAGCACCTCGTCCTGCTGGCCGAACTCCAAGTCCGCGAAGTCGGCCCCGTAGCGCTGCTGGCTGCGACTGTTGAGTTCGAGAACGCCTTCGATGTATTTACCCCGCATAACATAGACCCGGCTGCGCCACGCCTGCTCGCTGCGCCCGGTCAGGATCTCGAAGCCGCTGCCGTCCGGCTTGGCATAGATGAAGCCGGTGCCTGACAAGTAACGGTCCACAAAATCGATGGTGCCCGCCTCGGTGGCACCCGGCGTGGCGTCGGTCGGTATGATCCGCGCCATTGCGGCGGCGACCGTCCGGCGCTGCTGGGGGGTGAAGAACTCCGCTTTGTTGGAGCCGCCCTCAGCCCGCGCGTGAGGCGAGGACGAGCGTGAAATTGTGGCGCCCACCGCACTCGGCATGAACGATCCCCCTGCATCCATTGGCCAGCCGCAACTTTGGCTGCGGCGGCTGGCGACCTTGATTAAGCACGCTCTCGCCCATGGTGCAAGCAATAATCGACAGAAGCTTCGCCTATTCTGCATAAATTCGGCAGAATGTATGCGAAGTTGAGGCACCCTTGACGTTGCAACAAAACGAGTCGAGTTCACGCTCATGGCCGTTGCGACCCCTTTGAAGCCTCATGGTGCCGTGACAGCCGACTCAGCGGCAAAGTCCGGCACAACAGCGCGCGATGTGCGACCGCGCGACGTCGAAATCGAACGCCACAGTCTTGCCGCCATCCTGGATCTGCTGCGTACCGGGCAGGCGGCAACGCGGCTGGAACTGGAAAAGGCGTCTTCGCTGGGGCGCGCCGTGGTGCTCGACCGGGTTGCCAGCCTTACCCGCCTAGGACTGGTCGAAGCGGGCGAGGCTGCGCCCTCGATGGGCGGTCGGGCGCCGCGGACCATCCGCTTTCGGGCCGACGCCGGGCTGATCCTGGTCGCCGCCTTCGACCGCTCCAGCATCGGCATCGGGCTTGCCGACCTCGCCGGCCGCATGGCGTTCGAGCATCACGAGGCTGCCGACCTCGCCGACGGTCCCGAGGCGATCATCGCCCGCCTCGACACGCTGATCGACTGGGTGTTGGACCAGCACGAGGACCGGCGCGCGCTGTGGGGCATCGGCATCGGCATCCCTGGCGTGGTAGAGACGCAGCCGGATGGCGCGTTTGCCCTACAGCGCCTGCACCTCGGCGCCGCATGGTCGGACGCGCTGGCTATCGAGCGGCTGATCGTCCGTCACCGCGCGCCGGTCTGGGTGCGCAGCACGTTCCAGATGGCGGCGATGGGCGAGCTTGGCCCGCCCCGGCCGGACCGCCAGCACAGCATCCTGTTCGCCGATCTTGGCGCCGAACTCAGCGCCGGTTTGGCCGTAGAGGGCCGGCTGCAACCCGGCGCGCAAGGGGTTGCCGGCCAACTCGGCCACATCTGGGCCGGCGAGGCAGCCGCGCGAACGGTCTGCCGCTGCGGCAACACCGGATGCCTTGAGACGGTCGCCGGCAGCGATGCGGTCGTCCGCGCCGCAACCGAGGCGGCAATCAGCGGTGGCAGCCGCCGCCTCGCCGACACCTTGGCGGCCAAGGGCGAGGTCACCGTGGCGGACGTGGGCCTTGCCGCGCAACTGGGCGATGCCGTGTCGGCGCAGTTGCTCGCCCGATGTGGACAGCTGGTCGGTGTGACGCTAGCCGCCCTGGTCAATGCCCTCAACCCATCGAGCGTGGTGCTCGGCGGCGAGTTGGCGCAGACCGGCGACATCTTGCTGGCGGCGGTCCGTGAGGCGATCTACCGCCACTCGCATCCGCTGGCGACGCGTGACCTGCGCATCGTCCGGTCCAACATGGGCCGTTCGGCAGGATTGGCCGGTGCGGCGCTGATTGCTGCCGACGCGTTGTTCAGGCCCGAAGTGCTGGGCGAGTGGATCGGCCTCGGCACGCCGGTGCGCCACCCCGCCATGGCCGGCCTGCTGGCTCAGGCAACCGCCGCCATGGGCGGGCAGCCGGCATCTCACTCTGCCGGATAAAGAGTGCTACGCTGGAAAGCGGGAATAGGGGAACGCAGGTGACGACCGGCGCCGAGAGCGGCTTGGGCGATGCGGGAACGTCGGTGCTGCCGGTAGCGGGGCTGGGTCCGCATGGCGAGCGTCCGGCTCCGCCCGAACAACTCGCGCTGAGCGATCACGACGCCGCCCGCGCTCGTGCCGCCGCCTTCCGGGTGGCGGTCGTGCTGCACACCACGGCGAGCGACTGGGCTAGGCAGCATGTCGCGGGTATCCTGGCAGGCCTTGGCCAACACGCGGCGACGGTGCTCGAAGTCGTCGATTGCGCGTTTGACGCGCCCGCGCAGGTCCGCGCGCTGGAGCGGCTGATCGGCTTGGCGCCAGATGCCATCATCAGCCTGCCGATCTCCAACACCACCGTCGCGGAGGCCCATCGCAAGGTCGCCGCCGCCGGCATCAAGCTGGTGCTGATCGACAACTCGCCAAGCAGCCTAATGCCTGGCCGGGACTACGTCAGCCTGATCTCGGCCGATAACTTCGGCCTGGGCGAGACCGGCGCCCGCCTGCTTGCCCCCTACGTCCCGGTGGACAGCAGCGTCGCAGTGGTCTCGTATAACTTCGAATTCTTCGTCGCAGCACAACGCGAGATCGCCTTTCGCAAGTGGATGGCAGCGCGGCGACCGGACCTCCGCCTGGTCACGGTACGGTTCAACGAAATCGGACAAGTTGCGGCGGCGGTGGGCCGGTGCCTGGCCGACAACCCGGACCTGGGCGGCCTGTTTGCGGTCTGGGACACTCCCGCTATCGAGGCGCTGACGACGCTGCGCTCGCTTGGCAAGGTCATCCCGGTCACCACGATCGACCTCGGCCTCACCGTCGCGATCGAACTGGCGCGAAGCGAGTTCGTGAAGGGCATCGGCGCGCAACAGCCTTACGATCAGGGCGTCGCCGTCGCCACCACGACAGTCGCCGCGTTGCTTGGCCTAGAGGTTCCGGCCTGGATCGTGCTGCCGGCCCTGGAAGTCACCCGCGAGCGCGTTGCCGCCAGCTACCAGAGTGTCTGGCGCACGCCGGCGCCGCAGGAGTTGCTTCGGGGTTGAGACGGACTCGCGGTCTGTCTGGTCCAGCCAGCGTCTTAGGGGTCGCCGCACAATTTGTCCAAAACTGCACGCTAAGTGCCCGTTTGAGAATGTCTGAGGCGGTTGGGTTCGGGCCGGTTGGCCTCCCAAGTAGGCTGGATGTGGACCAAGGAACACCGAGCCCGGCAGGCCGCTTTTGAGCGGCGACGCTACCCGACTGATCTGACGGACGAGGAATGGGAGCGGATCATGCCGTTCCTGCCTGCACCGACCGGACGTGGCAGGCCGCCGAAGGCGGATCTGCGCGAGATGCTGAACGCGATCCGCTATATGGCCCGCTCCGGTGGAGGCTGGCGCATGCTGCCGGTGCATTTCGGGCCGTGGCAGACAGTCTACTGGTGGTTCCGGCGTTTCGTGCGCCGCCTGCTGTTCCACACCATCCACGACATCGCGCTGATGCTCGACCGCGAGCGGGCCGGTCGTGAGGCCAGTCCAAGTGCAGGCGTGTTGGACAGCCAGACGGTGAAGGCACCGCACGCGCCTGGTGGCGGTGGCTACGACGCCGCCAAGCGGACCAAGGGGCGCAAACGCCACATCGCGGTGGACACGGACGGGCGGCTGCTGATGGTCAACCTGAGCACGGCCGACGTGCAGGACGCGGCAGGTGCGGAGAAGATCGTCGCGGCCGTGCGCAAGCGCTGGCCTTGGCTGAGGCACCTGTTCGCCGATGGCGCCTATGACAGGGGCAAGCTGGCGAGTGCGGCCGCTTACCACGACTTCGTCCTCGAGATCGTGCGCAAGCTGCCCGACCAAGTCGGCTTCCAGGTCCTGCCACGGCGCTGGGTGGTGGAGCGCACCTTCGGCTGGATGACCCGCTGGCGCCGTCTGGTGCGCGACTACGAGAAGCGCCTG
>JAYTQW010000380.1:0-7730 GCA_043746535.1 Rhodospirillales bacterium | reverse complement strand
TGGCCCATGGCGCGCAACCGCCGCGCCAGGGCGCTGCCCACGCCGCCGGTGGCGCCGATCACGATCACAGGGTCATTCATGCGCTTGCTTCACCGTGCTACAGACTGCACCGACAGTGGCCCCGATGCCTGCCGCGGCAAGAGGCGCAGCCGACTTGCAAGGACGCACGCCGCCTGTGCCATAGTCGCGGCAGCAAACCCTCGACAACAGACGGAGGCTTCGGCCGCCATGCGCCAACTGCTCCTGCTGCGGCACGCCAAATCCTCCTGGGACGATCCGGCGCTGGACGACCATGACCGGCCGCTCAACCCGCGCGGCCATCACACCGCCGCGCTGCTGCGCGGCGCCATGCGCGCCATCGGCCTGCTGCCCGACGTGGTGCTGGTGTCCACCGCCCGCCGCACGCGGGAGACGCTGGCGGCGTTGGAGCCGTGGGACGAGACGCCCTTGGTCGAGGAACTCCGCAGCCTCTATCTGGCCACCGCCCCGCAACTGCTGGCCGCGCTGAACGCGGTGCCGGAGACGGCGCGCAGCGTGCTGCTGGTCGGCCACAACCCCGGCCTGCACGATCTGGCGTTGCTGCTGGCCGGATCGCAGGACGCGCTGGCGACTCAGGAGGCGACCCGGCGGCTGGCCGAGGGTTTCCCGACCGGAGGGCTGGCCGAGTTCGCCGTGGCCGGGCGCTGGTCGATCCTGGGCGCCGGCGGCGCGCGGCTCGACCGCTTCATCGACCCGCATACGCTGACCGAGCCGCTCGACCTGGATGCGCCCAAACCCGTCGGCACAAGTGTGCGCGATTGAGCGGGCAGGCCGCCGCCGACCCTGCGATAGAGTCGGTCCTGCCATCGTCGGGCACCGGCATCGAGTTGGAACTGTCGCTGCATCCTGACGATGCCGCCCGCCTGTTCCGGGCCGGCGCCCTGGCCACGTTGCGCGGCACGCCGTCCCGCCCCGCGCCGCTGCTGATCGTCTGGCATGACAGCGCCGACAGCGCCCTGTCGGGCATGGGGCTGGCGCTGACCGAACAGTGGCTGGGCGCACAGTTGCTGTGGCGGCTGGAGCAGGCCCGTCCCGATGCCGGCTCCTGGCAGCCGGGGCGCGCGGCGGCCGTGCTCGCCGAAGCCGCCAGCCCGGAGGCGCTCGTCCCAGGCGTCGCCCCCGAGTTGCTGCCGGACCTGGCCCCGGTTGCCGCCTTCCGTGGCCAGCAGCGCAACCTGCGGCTGCCGCCGGATGCGCCGGTGTCCGGCGTTCGCCTGCGCCAGGGCGTGCTGCGCGCGGTAACGGACGAGGTGCCGGTGGCACGGCTGTCGCTGACTGGCGAGGCGGACGCGGTGTTCGCCCTGGCCCTCGCCTTGGCCGAGCAACTCCGCCTTTGCGTGCCCGCCTCCAGCCTGGCCGTCGAGGCGCTGGCGGTGGCGCGCCCGTTGCCGCCACAGGCGCCGCCGGAGGCGCCCCGCCTTGCGCCCGACCTTACGGTGGGCGATGCATTCGCTCAGGTGATGGGTCAACTGACCGCCGCCATCCTGCATTTCGCGCCGCAGATCGTCGCCGGAGTCACGCCTGTGCCGGTGCATCAGACACGGGTGGCACTGCGGCGCATGCGTTCGGCGATGTCGCTGTTCCGGCGCGCGGTGGATTGCCCGGAGCTGGAGGCGGCGCGGCTGGCGCTGAAAAGCTTGGCAAGGCCGCTCGGCCCGGCGCGCGACTGGGACGTGTTCACCGCTGGCACCGGGCGCGCCGTGGGTGCCGCCTTCAACGAGGACCGCGCGGTGCAACGCCTGCTGGCCGCCGCCGAACGCCAGCGCAGCGAGCGCTACGCCGCCCTGGTCGACATGCTCCAAGGCGCCGATTTCCGCCGCCTTGGCCTGACATTGAGCCAGATCGCGATCACCCGGCCCTGGCGGCAGGCCGCGTCCGCCGGAGCGGCACCGGAGAGTGGTGAGGCGATGCCGGCCGGAGTCACGGAGCAGCCGCTGGCCGAAGGCGGTCTGCGCGCCTATGCGGCACGCGCCCTGTCGCGCCGGCTGCGCCATGTGCTTGCGGCTGGGGAGAACTATGCCGAACTGTCGGCGGACGACCTGCACCAGCTCCGCATCCAGTGCAAGCGCCTGCGCTACGCCTGCGAGTTCTTCGCCCCGCTGTTCCACGGGCGTGACAGCCGCCGCGCCATCCGCCGCCTGTCGCTGGTGCAGGAGCGGTTGGGCCACCTCAACGACGGCAGCGTGGCCGGCGGCCTGATGGCGCAACTCGGTGGCGGCGGTGGCGCCGGTGGCGCCGGTGGCGAGCGCAGTTTCGCCACCGGCGTGGTGCGCGGCTTCGTGGCGGCGCAAACCCAGGGCGCGCGGGACAAGGCGGAGGCGAGCTGGCGCAAGTTCCAGCGCGAGAAGCCGTTCTGGCATTGAAACATCCCGCTTGGCGCGAATATTTGCAGCTTGCGCAGCCATCGGGCGCGCGGTAGCTGCTAGTGCGCACACGTCGCCCACAGACTCGTGAGGAGGACAGGTTGTCGCTGCGCCGCACCCGTAGGATTTTCAGCGCCGGCCGCGCCCGGCCTGCGCGCGGCCCCACCGGCCGGGTGCCGCGCAGCTTGGCCGTCGGCTTGGTCGGCGCGGTCGCTGTCGGCGGGCTGATCCTGTTCTCGCTGCCATCGGCGCTGTTCGGCCGGGTGCCCCGCCTGACCGGCCTGGTGGCTGCGGACGCGCCCGCCGTGGCGGTGGTCGACGGCGGCACGCTGCGGCTGGACGCGACCAGTATCCGCCTGCTCGGCGTGGTGGCGCCGGCGCGGGGCACCGTCTGCCGAGACCGGGATGGCGCCGCATACGATTGCGGCGCCGCAGCCACTCGGGCGCTGGCGGCCATCATCAATGGCCACGCGGTCGCCTGCCGGCTGGACGGGCGCGATGCGAGCGGATTTGCCCAGGGCCGCTGCGATGCCGCCGGGGTCAACCTCAACCGCGCGATCGTCACCGCCGGCTGGGCACATGCGCAGCGGCCCGGATTGGCGGCGCCTGGGCTGGGTGCCAGCGACGCCGCCCTGACATTGACCGATGCGGAGGGCGAGGCCCGAGCCAGCCATCGCGGCTTCTGGGACGCCGCCGAACCCTCGTTCTAGCGTCATGCCGCGCGACCGTTGACGATGCCAACCGGTATGTTGCGGTTGCGAAGGTTGCGCGCGTCCGGTCCCCGCCTTAACTCCCTTATGTTGGCAATATCCCAGGTGGCCGCGCGGCCGCCATTCATAAGGACATGGGCATGAGCGGATCGGCGACTACCGGGTTGGCCGGACGGGCATCCGGCTCGATGACCATCACCTTGGACGGCACCATCCGGTCCGCCACGCTGCCGTTGATCGAGGGCAGCATCGGCCCCTCTGTGGCCGACATCCGCAAACTGTACAGTGAGCTGGGCGTGTTCACCTTCGACCCCGGCTACGGCGGCACCGCCGCCTGCGACAGCAAGATCACCTATATCGACGGCGACGAGGGCATCCTGCTGCATCGCGGCTACCCGATCGAGCAGTTGGCCGAGCATTCGAGCTTCCTCGAAGTGGCCTACCTGCTGCTGAACGGCGAGTTACCGAACGCCGCCGAGAAATCCGAGTTCGAGCACGGCGTGATGCGGCACACCATGCTGCACGAGCAGTTGCGCTCGTTCTACAGCGGCTTCCGGCGCGACGCGCACCCGATGGCGGTGATGTGCGGCGTGGTCGGCGCGATGAGCGCGTTCTACCACGACAGCCTGCACATCGACGATCCCGAGCACCGTCGCATCAGCGCGTTCCGGCTGATCGCCAAGCTGCCGACCATCGCCGCCTGGGCCTACAAATACGCCATCGGGCAGCCCTTCATGTATCCGCGCAACGACCTCGGCTACGCGGAGAACTTCCTGTACATGATGAACGCGGTGCCGGCGGAGCCGTACCACGTCAACCCGATCCTCGCCCGCGCGCTGGAACGCATTCTGATCCTGCACGCCGACCACGAGCAGAACGCCAGCACCAGCACGGTGCGCCTGGCCGGGTCCACCGGCGCCAACCCGTTCGCCTGCATCGCCGCCGGCATCGCAACACTTTGGGGTCCGGCGCATGGCGGCGCCAATGAGGCTGTGCTGAAGATGCTGGGCGAGATCGGCAGCGTCGAGGGCATCCCCGACTTCATCGCCAAGGTGAAGGACAAGAACAGCCACGTCCGGCTGATGGGCTTCGGCCACCGCGTCTACAAGAACTTCGACCCGCGCGCCAAGATCATGGAGGCGACCTGCCGCGAGGTGCTGGGCGAGCTGGGCATTACCGACCCGTTGCTGGAGATCGCCGTGGAGATGGAGCGGATCGCGCTCAGCGACGAGTATTTCATCAGCCGCAAGCTGTACCCGAACGTGGATTTCTACTCGGGCATCATCCTGAAGGCGATGGGTTTCCCGACCAGCATGTTCACCGTGCTGTTCGCCGTCGCGCGCACCGTCGGCTGGATCAGCCAGTGGAAAGAGATGATCGAAGACCCGGCGCAGCGCATCGGCCGTCCCCGCCAGCTCTACACCGGCGCGCCGCAACGCGATTACATCGCCATGAACCAGCGCCCTAATTCGTTGTAACTGCGCTTAATCGCCAACTTCCATTGTTCGGAAGGCCGTGCTCGCGCAGCACGGCCCGTTCCATATTGAGAACGATGACTCGCCATGACCCCGCATTTCGAGGTCCGTAGCAACATGTTAATATTAAATATTCGTAACACATGCGTTACATTATGACGACATCGTAACGTTAATGAAGGCAGTAGCATCCTATGAATGCTACGTGTTAATCCGTAACCATAAGTGACTCGATAGACTCAAAAAACTTGTTACATTTCACAGTATTATTAAGTAGCGTGATAACTATTTTATATCGGTATAGTATCTCAGCATTGTCAAGATTAACATTTTTATTACGCATCTGAGTCATTCGATGAACCAAGCGTCAACAACACATAAGCCTTTTAAATAAAGGGTTAAAGAATATCGTTTGTCGCAGGAGTGCCGGGAAGGCGTTCCGACCAGGAGAGTGCGGCATGTCATCATTCAAAACCCTGGACGCCTTAGTGCGCGAACGCCTTCGGACCTGGCCGCAACGTCCGCCCGGCCTGCGCGCGCCAACTGCCGCCGCGAACGATCATCGCCACCATTGGATGCGCGGCCGCCCGTCCGATATCGCAGGCAGTTACCAGCCGTACCTGAAGCTGCCTGGCAGCAGGCACCTGCGCACCTTGCCGGACGGGCTTTGGCTCAATTTCGGTGGCTCGCCGATTGAGATCTTCGTCGACATCTTCGCCATCGAGGCGTGCGCGTCGCTCACCAACCTGCTGGACAAACGGTCCCGCTTCGCGCCCAGCACGCATTCGATGATGGCAGTCTGCCCGGTGGCATGGCTGCTGGCGCCGATCTCACCCGATGACCCCACGCCGCGCTGGCGCTGCACCGGCCTGATGCGGGCCGAACCGATCCAGCCGCTGATCGTCCCAGTGCGCGATATCCGGGTAATGTATGCTTTAAAGCCAACGCTCTACCGTGGTTTTGCCGCCAACCAACTGCCGCATCCGCACGAATACTTCGTGCCCATGCACGCGCTCGTGGCCGAGGACGCGACGCGCAACCCGGCCATGCGGATGCTGGTGTCGCGCGCCACCGCCAGCGCCAACTTCCTGCCGGTATGCGATCCGTCAGAGGACGCTGCGCAACCTCAGCGCCCGGTCGGGGTAGTCGGTGCAAATGCCGTCGACGCCCCAATCGACCAGCCGGGCCATGTCGGCGACCGCGTTCACCGTCCACGGCACCACGCGCAACCCGAGCGCATGGGCCTGGATCACCGCCTCGCGGGTCAGGCTGGCATGGTGCGGTCCCCAGGCCGCGCGCGCCGCACCATGCCCGGCGGCCCTGACGATGGCATGGCACACAGGCACGTCCGAGACTGCCGTGGCATGGGTCAACCAGGTCATCGGCAGACCGGCATTCTGGCTGGCCAGATGCCGCAATCCGCGCCAATCGAATGACCGCACCGCCAGACGGTCGAGCCAACCGCCGGCCGTGGCCAGCGCCAGCACCGCGTCGGCCAGGGCGATCAAGTCCTGGTCAGGCGCATCCGGATCGGTCTTGAACTCGACATCCACCACCACCGGATACGCCTCGATTGCCGCGAACACCTCCGCCAGCAACGGGATACGCGCGCCATCTGCGGGCGTCTGGTGCGGGAAGGCACGCGCGCCGGCGCTTCCCGGCCGCATCCGGCCCACGTCGAACACGCCAAGGTCCGCGGCGGACATGTGCGCCACCGCCAGCCCGGACGCGACCAGCCACAGCCCATCCGCGCCACGGGTGAGGTCAGGTTTCAGCATGGCGTCATGCGTCACCACCACCGCGCCATCGGCAGTCAGCATGACGTCCAGTTCCAGCGCCTCGATACCCAAGGCCGCCGCCCCACGGAACCCGGCCAGCGTGTTCTCCGGCCACAGGCCGCGCGCGCCGCGATGGCCCTCGATGCTGAAGCCGCCCATGCGAATCCGGTCCTTGCCTCGCCGTGGGCGGGAGCGTATCGCAAAATCATGGCGGAACGAATTCTTGGTGTGCTCGGCGGCATGGGTCCGCTGGCGAGCGCGCAATTCATGGTGCGTTTGACCCTGTTGACGGCGGCGGACCGCGACCAGGACCATGTACCGGCCATCCTGTGGTCCGATGTGCGCCTGCCGGACCGTGCCCCAAGCCTGCTCGGCCATCCCGGCGCCGCCGACCCGCTGCCGTATCTGCGGCGCGGCATCGACATCCTGAAATATGCCGGCTGCTCGGCCATGGTGATGCCGTGCAACACCGCGCATGGCTGGTCCGACCTGTTGGAGGCGGAGGGGCTAAAGCTGATCCACATCGTCGACGCCTGCGCCGCCGACCTGCCCCACATCGCCACGGTCGGGATCATGGGCACGGTGGCGACGTTGCGGTTGCGGCTGTACCAGGACCGGCTGGAACGCCTGGGCTGGCGCTGCATCGAGCCGACCGAGGCGGAAACGCGGGACGTGATGATGCCGGCCATCGCGGCGGTGAAGGCCAACCGGGTCGCGGAAAGCTATGCCTCAACCGCCGGCATCGTCCAGGCGCTGGTGGCGCGCGGCGCGCAGGCGGTGATCCTCGGCTGCACCGAACTGCCGATCAGCCTGCAGGCCGGACCGCGTGGCGAGGCGGAGATGCTGACCCAGGGCGTGCCGGTGATCGACAGCATCGACGCGCTGGCCCGCGCCGCGATCGGTTGGGCGCGCGGCGGGGCGGCGGCAGCGCGCGCGGCGTAGCTACGGGATCGCCACCTTCGGCGCCGGCGTCTTCATCATCGCCCCGGTCATCGGGATGAAGAACACGCCCATGTCGCGGCGGGAATGGATCTTGCCCGCCGCGTCCTTGGTATAGACATACAGCACCTGGCCGCGCTTGAACGGCTGGCCGATCGGGATGACCATCCGCCCGCCCGGCTTCATCTGCGCGAACAGCGCCGGCGGCGCATAGCGCGCGGCGCAGGTGACAATAATCAGGTCGAAGCCGTCCTTCACCTCCGGCCAGCCATAATACCCGTCGCCCACCTTGGTATGGACGTTGCCATAGCCGAGCGGGGCGAAGATGCGGGAAACGGCGTTGCCCAGCGGGGCGATGATCTCGATGGTGTAGGCCCGATCGACGATGCGCGAGAGCAGCGCGCTCTGGAAGCCGCTGCCGGTGCC
>JAYTQW010000379.1:0-11776 GCA_043746535.1 Rhodospirillales bacterium | reverse complement strand
CCGCCGCATCGATCACCGGAGCCGGCCCGCGCCAATCCCCGAGTTGTGCCGCCGCCACGCCCTTCTGCAACGAGACGAACGCCGTGCCAGGTGCCGCCGCCAGCGGCAGCAACGTGGCCAACGCCACCGTGCGGTTGTGGTCGTTGTTGTGCGTCGGCCGCCCCGCCCACGCGATGCCGATCTTTACGGCGCCGGTCGGCAACGACGCCTCGAGCCAAGCCGCCATGGCCGCGCGGCGTTCCGGCTCAGCGGTGACGTACGGCTCATGACCTGGGATCGAGTCGGCTCGCGTGCCCGCGAGTCGCGGCAGGCCGGAGAACGGGCAGTAAGCCGCATGATCGCCGATCGCGTCCCAGTGGGTCTGGTAGTCCGGGCCGGGGAACATCCGCCCCAGCAGGCCGATCACATCGGCGCTCGCGGCGACCACGACATCGGCCGCGCGGGCCATCACCCAAGGCAGGTAGCGTGCGAACATCAGCACGTCCCCAAAACCCTGGTCGGCAATCAGCAATAGCCGCTGACCGGCAGGCAACGCCGCACCGTTCCATTGCGGCGCACGCCCGGCCACGGTCGCCGGCATCAGCGGCTGCGCGCCAGCGATGCGGTAGCGCCATTCGTACTCCTCCCAGCCCTCGGCCAGCTCGCCGTTCAGCAGCAACGCCTGGCCGAGCCGCATGTGCGCTTCCGGCATGTCGGCCTTCAGCGCCACGGCGCGGCGGGCGGCACGGATGCAGCCGTCGACGTCGCCGGCCTCATAGCGCAGCATCGCCTCATTGAAGTGACAGGTGGCGTCGGTCGGCGCCAGCGCGCTGGCGCGGCGAATCAGCCGCAGGCCCTCCTCCACCCGCCCGAGCACGCGATAGACCTCGGCCAGGTTGCAGAGCTGGCGCGGCGCCTGCGCCCCCGCCGCCAATGCCCGTTCCATCAGCGCCGCCGCCTCGTCGACACGGCGGCGCTTGAAGGCGACGAAGCCGCTGAGATGCAGCGCCTCCGCATGCGTGGGGGCACCGGTGAGGGCGTGGCCGAGCAGCCGGTCGGCGGCGTCGAACCGGCTGGCATCGATATACTCGCGCGCCACCGCCAGCAGCTCGGCCATCGGGACCGGGACGCTGGGCACGACGGCGTCGGTCAGGGCAATCCGTTGCAAAGATGCGCTCATAGCGCGATCGTTACTTGATCCGTAAGGCGCTGCAAAGCCGCCCGGTAGCCGTTCAGGCGTGCAGCCACGCCGCCTGACGCCCCTGCTCGGCAATCAGTGCCGCGATATCGAGGCCGGGGATGGCGCCGTCCGTCACCACCCAATGCCCGGCGATCATCACCCGATCGGCACGGTGGGCGCCGGCCAGCACCAGCGCCGCAAGGCCGTCCTGGGCTCCGGCGAAACGCAGCTCGTCCAGCCGGAACAACGCCAGGTCGGCCTGCTGCCCGACCCCGATGCAGCCTAGTTCTGGCCGTCCGATGCAGGCCGCCGAGCCTTCGGTGGCCCAGCGCAGCGCATCGCGGTGGCTGACCCGGCCGATGCCATAGCGGTGCCGCTGCAACAGGAAAGCGGCGCGCACCTCCTGCACCAGGTTGGAGGCGTTGTTCGACGCCGAGCCGTCGACGCCCAGGCCGACGCGCACGCCGGCATCCTCCAGCTCGCAGACCGGGCAATGGCCGGAGGCGAGGATCTGGTTGCTGCACGGGCAATGCGTGACGCAGACGCCCGCCGCCGCCAGTCGCGCCATCTCGTTGGCATCGAAATGAATGCCGTGCGCCAGCCATACCCGGTCATGCAGCCAGCCGAGGCTGTCGAGGTAGTCGAGCGGGCGGAGTGCGAACCGCTCCAGGCAGAACGCGGTTTCGTCTTCGGTCTCGGCCAGGTGCGTGTGCAGCCGCACGCCGGTCGCTGCCGCCAGTTCGGCGGTGGCACGCATCAGCGAACTGGTGACGCTAAACGGCGAGCACGGCGCCAGGGCAATCTGGATCAGCGCACCGGGAGCCGGATCGTGGTAGGCCGCGATCAGCCGGGCGCTGTCGGCCAGGATCGCGTCCTCGTCCTGCACCACGCTGTCGGGCGGCAGGCCGCCATCACGCTGGGACAGGTTCATCGAGCCGCGCGTCAGCACCGCGCGCATCCCGAGCCGGCGCGCCACCGCGACCTCGATGCCGATCGCATCCTCCAATCCCTCGGGAAAGACATAGTGGTGGTCGGTGGTGGTGGTGCAGCCGGACAGCAGCAATTCGGCCATCGCCACCGTCACCGCACTCTCCAGGGCGGCAGGGGTCAGCCGTGCCCAGATCGGGTAGAGTGCCCGTAACCAGGGGAACAAGGTCCGGTCCAGCGCCACCGGCGTGGCGCGGGTCAGCGTCTGATAGAAATGGTGGTGCGTGTTGATGAGGCCGGGGATGACGACATGGGCACCGGCGTCGAACACGCGCACGTCCGGGGTGGCGGGTGCCGCCATCCCCGCCGCGACCAGTTCCACAATCCGGCCCTCCGCCACGACGACCCCGCGCTCCGCGCCGTCGGCCAGGATCGCCAGCGGATCACGCAACCAGAGCGGACCGGCTTTGGGTTCAGGCGGCATCAGGGCGATGGGTTAGCCATCATCCGCTCACGCAGGATGCGGTTGATCTCGGACTGATACCGCTCGCTGTTCCGACGCAGCCAGTCCAGCACATCGGCGTCCAGTCGCAGGCTTATGGCCTCTTTACGGGGCTTGAACAGTCTTCGCGCGTCGCGCCAGTTTTCCGCTGGCGCTTCCGGTATGTCGACCGTGTCAGGTTCTCTTTCATCCGAGCTCCCCAGCTGAGCAAGCTGGGCTTCGGTCAGTGACGGACGCTCACCCGTCGAACGAACCTCTTTCATACAAGCTCCTTTCATGCCGGGTCGCTCGACGCAGGCCAATGACCCTCTTCCAGTCGCTATCGTCCGCATCCAGATAGCCATGGATGATTACCAGCAATCTACCGGCCAAGACGGCGAACGTCTGCCAGCGATAACCTCCATTCTCAAAGCGATCAAAAACTGTCAAGGCCAGCGGATCACCAAAATAGCTTCCGCAAAGCTGAAGTCGAACCGTGTGTCTCGATGTTGCAATCTTCTTTCGCTTTATCCCACTCAACGCGCACAACTATATTCCTTGGGCCTGACAAGAAATCTATCCATAAAAATTGACCAGAATGCCGGTTCGATGACGCCCCGATCAGGCCCATGAATGTACTCCGTTTTGTATAGGTGCCGTTAAATCCGATGTATCGTGTGTGGCCAGCCAACGCACCGCGCCGGCTGGCTGCGGCGACAATCAGCCCAGTTTGCCCTGCACGCCCTCGGCGAACCAGTCCATCTTCAGGATGTCGGCATCCGTCATCGACGTGCCGGCGGCGACCTTGACGGCGCCCGACTGGTCCTTGATCGGGCCGCTAAATGGCTTCAACTCGCCCGAGCCAATCTTCGCCGTTGCGGCAGCCACCTCGTCGCGCACCGAGCCGGGGATCACCGGGTTCAGCGGCGCCAGCGCCACCATGCCGGCGTTGACCCCGCCCCACACGTCGGCCGACTTCCAGGTGCCGTCGAGCACGGAGCTCACGTTCTTGATGTAGAACTTGTCCCAGACATGGGTCACGGCGGTCAGGCACGTCTTCGGGCCATACTTTGACTGGTCGGAGTTGTAGGCAATGGTGTACACGCCCTTCTCTTCCCCGGCCTGCGCCACCGCCGTGCTGTCGGTGTGATGGTCGATCACGTCGGCGCCCTGGCTGATGAGCGTGTCGGCCGCCGCGCGCTCCTTGCCTGGATCAAACCAGGTGCTGACGAACACCACCTTGATGGTGGCGTTGGGGTTCACCGAGCGGGCGCCCAGCAACGTCGCGTTAATGCCCTGCAACACCTCGGGGATCGGGAACGCGGCGACGTAGCCGATCACGCCCGACTTGCTCATCCGCCCGGCGACGATGCCGGACAGGTAGCGCGCCTCGTAGAACCGGGCCGAGTAGGTGCCTAGGTTGGGCGCGCGCTTGTAGCCGGTGGCGTGCTCGAACTTCACCTTCGGGAAGCTGTGCGCGGCCTTCACCGTGGAGTTCATGTAGCCGAACGAGCAGGTGTAGATCAGGCCGTAGCCGTCGGTGGCGAACTTACGGATGACCCGCTCGGCGTCCGCGCCTTCCTCGGCGACGTTCTCGACATAGGCGGTCTTCACCCGGCCGCCCAGCGCCGCCTGCATCGCCAGCCGGCCCAGGTCGTGCTGGTGCGCCCATCCGGCATCGCCCAGCGGCGAGGGATAGATGAACGCGACCTTCAGCGGCCCGGCGGTGGCGGCCGATGCGAGCCGTGGCAGCAGGGCGGCGGCAGGGGCCGCCAGGGCGGTGCCAAGCAGGGTGCGGCGGTCGATGGTCATGGACAAGGTTTCCTTAGACGGTTGCGTGGAAGGGACGGCCCAGCGCAGCGGGCGCGCGGAGCTTCAGGCGGACCCGGTCGCGTGAGATCAGCACGAGCACGAGGACGGTGATCAGGTACGGCAGCATCGCCAGCAGATGCGGGCTGATGTCGATGCCCAGCGCCTCGGCCTGGAACTGGGCGATGGTGACAAAGCCGAACAGGCACGCGCCGACCGCCAGCCACAGCGGCTGCCAGGTCGAGAACACCACCAGTGCCAAGGCGATCCAGCCGCGCCCGGCCACCATGTTCTCAGTCCACATCGGCGTGTAGGCGAGCGACAGGTAGGCGCCGCCCAGCCCGCTCATCGCCCCGCCGAAGATCACTGCGAGGTAGCGGATACGCAGCACCGGATAGCCGAGCGCATGGGCCACGTCATGGCTCTCGCCCACCGCACGCAGCACCAGCCCGGCGCGGCTGCGGTACAGGAACAACTGCACCGCAAACGGCAGCAACAGCGCCGCGACCACCAGCGGATCGATCAGCATCAGTTGCTGTAGCCAGGGTGCCGCCTGCGCCAGGCCGGGCCAGATCACGCTGGACAGCCCGGTCAGCGGCACGCCCTGGAAGCTGACGCCGATCAGCGCGCTGAAGCCGACGCCGAAGATGGTCAGCGCCAGCCCGGTCGCGACCTGGTTGGCCATCAGGCTCAGCGTCAGCACGCCGAACACCAAAGACAGCGCGGCGCCTCCAACCATTGCCAGCAACAGGCCCACGAGGATGCTGCCGCTGCTAGCGGCACCCATGAAGCCGAGCGCCGCGCCGGTCAGCATCATGCCTTCGACGCCCAGGTTGAGCACGCCGGAACGCTCGGTGACGAGTTCGCCGAAGCCCGCGAACAGCAGCGGCGTCGCCGCGCGCAGGGTCGCGACCAACACCGACAGGAGCAGCGCGCTATGCAACGCGGACCGCTCGCTGTGCCGGCGCACGCACCACGCGAACGCCGAAATTGATGAACACATCGGCGGCGAGCAGGAAGAACAGCAGCATACCCTGTATCACCCCGGTCACCGCCAGCGGCAGTTGTAGCGTCATCTGCAACCCCTCGCCGCCTATGTAGAGCAGCGCCATCAACAGGCTGGCGAACAGGATGCCAAGCGGGTGCAGCCGGCCCAGGAATGCCACGATGATGGCGGCGAAGCCGTAGCCAGGAGAGATGACCGGCGTCAGTTGCCCGTCCGGCCCGGCGATCTCGCAGATGCCCGCCAGCCCGGCTAACCCGCCGCTGACCAGCAGGCAGAACCAGACGATGCCGTGGCGAGAGAACCCGGCATAGCGCGCCGCCGCCGGGGCGGCACCCACCACGCGAATCTGGAAACCGATCAGGGTGCGGCCGAGCAGCAGCCACGCCAGCCCCACCGCCGCAAGCGCGAACAATGCGCCGACGTGCAGCCGCGTGTCGGGGATCAGCGTCGGCAGCATCGCGTCAGGCTCGAACTGCCGTGTCTGCGGGAAGCCGAACCCGTCCGGGTCCTTCCACGGCCCGGTGACGAGGTAGCCGAGCAACTGGATCGCCACATAGGTCAGCATCAGCGTGGTGAGGATCTCGTGCGCGTTGAACCGCGTTTTCAGCAAGGCGGGAATCGCCGCCCACGCCGCGCCGCCGGCAATGCCGGCCAGGATCATCAGTGGCAGCACCCACCAATGGCCGGCGCCGCCGAACGCCAGGGCGACGCCGCTGCCGGCAATGGCGCCGAGCGTGAACTGGCCCTCGGCGCCGATGTTCCACACTTCCGCCTTGCAGCCGATGGCGATGCCGATCGCGCATAGCAGCAGAGGCGTCGCCTTCAGCGCAATCTCGGCCAGCCCGGACCCGCTCGACAGCGGGGCCACGAACAGGATGCCGAGCGCCTGCACCGGATCGCGCCCGAGCATGGCGAACAGTGCCGCGATGCCGATGGCCGAACAGAGTGCCGCGATCAGCGGCGAGGCCCACAGCATCGCCCGCGCCGGCGCCTCGCGCGCCACCAGGTTAATGCGCATCGGCCAGTTCCCGCGCGGTTTCCGGATGCGCACCGCGATGGCCGCCCATCAGCAAGCCGATTTCCTCCAGCGAGGTCTCGGCAAGCGGGCGCGGCGCGGACAGAGTGCCCTCCGACAGCACGACGATGCGGTCGCAGATCTCGAACAGCTCGGTCAGGTCCTCGCTCACCACCAGCACCCCGGCCCCGGTCTGGGTCAGGTCCATCAGCGCCTGCCGGATCGACAGCGCGGCGCCGATGTCCACGCCCCAGGTCGGGTGCGCGGCCAGCAGCACGCGCGGGCTGGTGCCCATCTCGCGCCCGACAATGAACTTCTGCATGTTGCCGCCAGACAGGCTGCCGCCGCGTGCCGAGATGCCGGAGGCGACCACGCGGAAGCGGTCGAACACGGCTTGCGCGTAGCGCCGCATGGCGCCGAACAGCACCCAGCCGTGGCTGGCCAGCCCGCTCTGGTAGCAGGTCAACAGCGCGTTCTCGGCCAGGGAGAACTCGGCCACGGCGCCGCGTCCCAGCCGCTCCTCGGGGATGAACGCCAGCCCCATGCGCCGGCGCGCGGATGGCCCGGCCTGACCGGCAGGCGTACCCACGATCCGCACCGCATCCGCGCGCGGGGCCAGCCGCTCGCCGGACAACGCGGCCAGCAACTCGCGCTGGCCGTTGCCCGCCACACCGGCGATGCCGAGAATTTCCCCCTGCCGCAGCGCCAGTGAGATGTCGTGCAGGTCGGTGCCGAACGGCTCGTCGGCGGCCAGCGACAGATGCTCGACCACCAGGCAGGGGGCGCCGGTCTGGACATTGGCGGCACGGTGGCAGGTCGGCAGGACGCTGCCGGTCATCATCTCCGCCATGGCGTTGGTGCTGGTGGTGCGCGGGTCGCAATGGCCGACCACGCGGCCGCCGCGCAGCACCGTCGCCGCCTCGCACAACGCCCTGATCTCATCCAGCTTGTGGCCGATATACAGGATGCTGCACCCCTCCGCCGCCAGCCGGCGCAGCACCGTGAACAGGTCGTCCGCCTCCTGCGGCGTCAGCACCGAAGTCGGCTCGTCCATAATCAGCAGTTTCGGATGTTGCAGGAGGCAGCGGACGATCTCGACCCGCTGCCGCTCGCCGACCGAGAGGTGGTGGACGTGGCGCTGCGGCGTGACCGCCAGCCCATAGCGGCGCGACACCTCGCCGATCCGCGCCGACAGCGCCGCCAAGCCCTCGCGCGCGTTCAGGCCGAGGGCAATGTTCTCCGCCACGGTCAGGCTCTCGAACAGGGAGAAATGCTGAAACACCATGCCGATGCCGAGCGCCCGCGCGGCGTTCGGGCTGGGCACGGTCTGCACCGCACCCTCCCAGGCGATGCTGCCCGCGTCTGGCTGCACCACGCCGTAGATGATCTTGACCAGGGTGCTCTTGCCGGCGCCGTTCTCACCCAGCAAAGCGTGGATCTCGCCGGGCAGGACAGTGAGGTCCACGTCGGAATTGGCCACGGTGGCGGCGTAGTGCTTGGTGATGCCGGCGAGATGCAGGCGCGGGGTCGCGGCCAGCATCTCAGTAGCTCACCTTGTCCGGCATCGCCGTCCAGGCGTCGAATGCGGCAGATGCCTCCTGGCCGAGCATCTGGGCGGTCGGAATAGTGCGTCGGTCGAGCGGCTTGGGGATTTCACGGTACAGGAATTCGTCGTCGAAACCGATCCGCGCCGCGTCCGCGCGGGTGTTGCCGAACCAGATGCGCTCGCATCGCGCCCAGTAGATCGCAGCCAGACACATCGGGCACGGCTCGCAACTGGTGTACACCTCGCAGCCGGACAGGTCGAAGGTGCCGAGTGCCGCACAGGCGCGGCGGATGGCGGTGACCTCGGCATGGGCGGTCGGATCGTTGGTGCTGGTGACCAGGTTCCAGCCCTCGGCGACGATCTCCCCGTCGCGCGCGATCACCGCGCCGAACGGGCCGCCAAGCCCGGCCTGCGACTTCTCGGCACTCAGCGCCAAGGCGCGGCGCATCAACTCCTGCGGCGTCACCGCGCCGCCGCCTTGCAGCCGGCGCACGCCATATCTGGGACAGTCTCGCGCATCGCCAGCTCGGCCTCACGTTTCTGTGTAGCACCCGCGTCACGGACTTGCAGCAATTGGGCCGCGACCGCAATGGCGATCTCGGCGGGCAGTTTGCCGCCGGCGCCGGGCAGCCCGACCGGGCACACCAGCCGCGAGATGGCAGCGTCGGACAGCCCGCCGTGACGCAGGCGGGACACGAAGCGGGCGCGTTTGGTGTCGGAGCCGATGAGGCCGACGAAGGCCAGGTCGCTCCGCCGCAGCGCCGCCTCGGTCAGCTCGAAATCGAGTTGGTGGTCATGCGTCATCACCAGCACCGAGGCGCGCGGCGGCACCGTATCGATGCCCCCGGCGCTGGCCGCCACATGGGCCGGCAGGTCACGCGGGAACACGTCGCCGCGCCTGTCGCGCCACAACACCCGGCACGGCAACGCGGCCAGCAGGCCGACCAGCGCCCGCCCGACATGCCCGGCGCCAAACACCGCGACGGTCCACGCCGCCGGCAGGACCGGCTCGAACAGCACGCTGACATGGCCGCCACAGCACTGGCCGAGTGCTGGGCCAAGCGGGAACTCCCGCAGCACCGGCTCCGCGTCGGCCCGCTTCAGCAGGTCGCGGGAGATGGCGACGCACGCGTGCTCCAACGCGCCACCACCGATGGTGCCGTCCAACGCGTCGCCGCTCACCACCATCTTGGTGCCCGCCTCACGCGGAGTGGAACCACGCACGCGCAGCAGCGTCACCAGCACGGCGGCGGTGCCGTCGCGTTCATGGCCGGCCAGGGTGCGCAGCCAGCTCACGGCGGCCCACGCAGCCGCTCGACCGCCAGCAGCACCCGCTCCGGCGTGGCAGGAGCGTCCAGTTCGGGCGAGCCGGGACCGCAGGCGCAAACCGCGTCCTTTAGCGCCTGGAACACCGAGATGCCGTGCATCAGCGGCGGCTCGCCGACCGCCTTGGAGCGGTAGATGGCGTCCTCGCGGTTGTCCCCGCCAGCCCAGATGGCGACCCGGAAATCCGCCGGCACGTCGCCCGCTACCGGGATCTTGTAGGTGCTCGGCGCGTGGGTGCGCAGCCGGCCGCGCTCGTCCCAACACAGCTCCTCGGTGGTGAGCCACCCCATGCCCTGCACGAAGCCGCCCTCGATCTGGCCGATGTCGATGGCCGGGTTCAGCGAGCGCCCGGCATCGTGCAGGATGTCGACGCGCATCAGCCGGTACTCGCCGGTCAGCGTGTCGATCTCCACCTCCGACACCGACGCCCCGTAGGCGAAGTAGAAGAATGGCCGCCCGCTATGGCTGGCGCGGTCGTAGTGGATCTTCGGCGTCGCGTAGTAGCCGGCGGCGGACAACTGCACGCGCCGCACATAGGCGGCCTTGACCACCTCCACGAAGCTCAGCGAGCGCCCGCCGCCATGCACATGGCCGTGGGCGAAGGTGATCGTCTCCGGCTCGGCACCCAGCAACTCCGCCGCCACCGGCAGCAGCCGATCGCGGATCATCCGCGCGCCCGCCGCTGCCGCCTGCCCATTCAGGTCGCTGCCGGACGAGGCCGCCGTGGGCGACGTGTTGGGCACCTGCGCGGTGCTGGTGGCGGTAATCTTGATGCGGTCCAGGTCGAGGCCGAACACCTCGGCCACCACCTGCGCCACCTTGACGAACAGCCCCTGGCCCATCTCGGTGCCGCCATGATTCAGCCGCACGCTGCCATCGGTGTACACATGGACCAGCGCTCCGGCCTGGTTCAGGTGGATCAGCGTGAACGAGATGCCGAACTTCACCGGTGTCAGTGCCAGGCCGCGTTTGATCCAGGGGCTGGCGGCGTTGAACGCCGCGATCTCCCGGCGTCGCCGATCGTAGCTGGAGGTCTCCACCAACTCGGCCACGATCTCGTGGATGACGTTGTCCTCGACGGTCATGTGGTACGGCGTCACGTTGCGGTCGCTGGTGCCGTAGAAATTGCGCATCCGCACCAGCAGAGGATCGAGGCCGAGGTTACGGGCGATCGCGTCCACCACCTCCTCGATCACGAACATACCCTGTGGCCCGCCGAAGCCACGGAATGCGGTGTTGGACACCGTATTGGTCTTGCAGCGATGCGAGACGATGGTGACGTGCGGGAAGAAATAGGCGTTGTCGGCGTGGAACATGGCGCGGTCGTTGATGGCGCCGGACAGGTCCGGCGACATGCCGCAATCGCCGCACAGTTCCAGCTCGATTGCCAGGATGTGCCCATCATCGTCGAAACCGACATCGTAGCCAAGCCGGAAGCCGTGCCGTTTGCCGGTCATCGCCATGTCGTCGTCGCGGTCCAGCCGCAGCTTGACCGGCCGCCCGGTGCGCCGCGCCAGCAATGCCGCCACCACGGCGACCAACGACGCCTGACTCTCCTTGCCGCCGAAGCCGCCGCCCATGCGCCGGGTCTCGCATACCACCGCATGATCGGGGACCGCCAGGGCGCGCGCGGTCAGGTGCTGCACCTCGGTCGGGTGTTGGGTGGAGGAGAACACGTGCATGTCGCAGTCCTCGCCCGGCACCGCCATCGCCACCTGACCTTCCAGGTAGAAATGCTCCTGGCCACCAAGATACCGTCGGCCTTGCAGCCGTCGCGGCGCCGCATCCAGCGCCACCACCGCGTCGCCGCGCTGCATGATCTGCGACGGTAGCACGAAGTTCTGCCGCTCCATCGCCGCGTCGATGGTAAGGATCGGCTCCAGCGGCGCGTATTCGATGCCTGCCAGCCGTGCCGCGAGCACGGCGTGGGCGATGCTGTCGGCGGCCACGGCGAACAGCGACTGGCCGTGATATTCGACCAGCCCGTCGGCGAAAATTGGGTCGCCCATGAACGCCGGGCCAACATCGTTGACGCCCGGCACGTCCGCCGCCGCCATCACCGCCACGACGCCCGGTGCGCTCGCCACCGCCGACAGGTCCATCGCCAAGACCCGCGCATGCGCGTGGGTGCTCATGGCGATATAGGCGTGCAGCAGGCCGGCAGGTTCGGGCAGGTCGTCGATGTACAGCGCGCTGCCGGCAACGTGCTTTTCGGCGCTGTCGTGGCGAACGGGCCGGCCGACAATGCGGGTCGCGTCCTCCGGCGCCATCTGGTTCATGCGGCGTTGTCCAGCAGGCGGGTGCGCGCGGGCTGGCCGCTGGTCTCCAGCCACAGCCGCAGCAGCAGGTTGCGTGCAACGGTGCTGCGGTAGCGGGCAGAGGCGCGCATGTCGCCGATCGGGTGCAACGCCGCGTCCATCGCCGCCATGCCGCGCGCCACCGTCTCGCGCGTCCATGACTGGCCGATCAGCGCCGCCTCGACCCCCGGCACCCGCAACGGGGTGGCC
>JAYTQW010000378.1:0-18151 GCA_043746535.1 Rhodospirillales bacterium | reverse complement strand
CCGTTACCTTCGCCTAGCAGACGCTGGCCGTCCCGGACCTGGACGCCTAAAGCGCAGAACCATCCAGGAAATGGTAATTGAAGCCCTCGATGAGTGGTTTGAACGACGTGGTATCTGATGGGACCATGGCGACGATCTGCGCCAAATCCTCACATAGTGGTGGTTGCGGCCTGGCGTGCGGGCTGAAGCTGAGGCGGCAGCTCGAAAGGCAGGGGCGCGGGCGGCTTGCTGAGGTCGAGTTCGTAGCTGCCGAAGCGGTTGAGGTGTTCGTTTAGGTAGGGGCTGGTGCCGGCCAGGGCTTCGGGAGTGACTGCGGCGCCATGCCCGTCGGTGACAAGGCTGTCGAGCGCGCGGGTCATGCCGACGACAGTGTGGAAGATGAGCAGGTTGGCGACCAGGTGGTTGTACTTGACCATCTTGCGCTGCTCGTCGCGTGTGGCGGCGGTCGCCAGACCGCTGCTGCCGAAGGCGACCCACTGGGCGTATCGGTTGAACAATTCACTCTTATTGGCGGCGGCGCCAATGGCGCGGCGCAGTTCGACAGAGCTGAGGTAACGAAGCAGGAAATCCGTACGGACCACCCGGCCCAGCTCCCGGAAGGCGAAGTAAAGCCGGTTCTTGCGGCTGTATGTGGCGAGCCGGCGCAGGATGGCGGATGGCAGCAAGCGTCCGGCCCGGATCGAGAGCACGACGCGCAGCATATCGGGCAGGTGCGCTTCGATCAGCGGCCAATCAATGGTGGCGGTGAACAGGTCGTCTATGTGTTCGAAGCGCACGTCCGCATTCGGCCGGAACAGGTGCAGGTCCTGCCAGCTGCGGATGCGGGGCATCAACTCGATGCCAAGCATGTATGCCAGTCCGAAGATGGGGGCCGACTGGCCGTGGGTGTCCGAGTGGACCGTGGAGGGCTGCAGCAGCGACCGGTTCTCGGCCACGAAATCAAGGATGGTGTGGCCCTCATAGGCGCCGCAGGCCAGGAAGCGCGAGAACAGGGCGATGTAGGCGTCGGACACGAGGTAGTAGCCGATACCGCCATAGCCGCCGTAACGGATGTGGTACGAGGACTTCAGGCTTTCGGGATGCACGTCCCATTTCATGCCATCGGCGGAGGCGGTGTCGCCGGTGCCCCAGTGGCGGTGCAGGCCGACACGGGCGTAGGCGTCGATTACACCCGTGATGGCGTCGTCCAGGATCTCCTCTGTGATGTGGCGCTGATTGGCGAAGGCTACATGCCGGCGGTCCAGGCCCTTGAGGGATCGCGCCGCCTGACTCGGGCCAAGTCCGCAGCCGTAGCAGAACACGGTGGCGAGATAGCGCTCGCGCGGGCGGTCCAGCTTCGCCTCGAAGCCGGAGACCGGACCGAAATGCCGGGTCCAGCCCAGCCAGTGCTCGGTGTCGGCGAGTGCCTCCAGGACACCGGCCGGAACCATGCGTGCCTTGAGCAGCCGTTCCAGGAAAGCCGTGCCGTCGCCACCATCGCGGGCGCGCAGCCGTTTCAGCATAGGTTCGCCGGCGACGATCTCGATGTGTTCGTTCTTGGGAAAGGCTTGATCGGTGGCGCTGGCCGTTTTGGTAAGGCGAGTCTTCAGCGCCGCGACGAACGCGCCAGGGTCGACGGGGATGCCGGCCTGCTTGGCGTAGCTTGCGACGTCGCGGTTGTATTCCTCCCAGGACACCAACTGGTCGCGGTAGTCGCCGTAATCCTCGCTGCCCGGGATGCACAGGTCACCCGATTTAAGTTCGTTGACCACCTGAGTGAACAGGCAGATCTCGAAGTAGCGCCGATCCACCTCGGCGGGTGCCGGTTCGCGCGCCGTGCGTCCAGTCAGCAGCGGCCACCATTTCTCGCTCACCCAGGAGAGGTCGAGCGGCCCTTGGATGGTGGTGCCATCCGCCCCTGTGACCTCGACAGCGGTCTGCAGCTTGGCCCTGCGATCCGTCCGATGCATCATGAGGAAGCCAATCGCCTGCTCAGTGGCACGGTCCTGCGACGTGGAGACCGGGGCAGCATGGGCCAGGAAACGCAAAAACGACGCGCGCTGGACGCCGTAGAACCGGACGAGCAGCGGCAGGTAGTTGTTGCCTGCAAAGGCGGCGTGCGCCTCGCACTTTGCCAGGATCGCGTCGGCATCGGGCAGCAGCAGTACGAACATTTCGGCCGCGTCGTCCAGCGCCCGCGCGACCTGGCTGCGTAGCAACGTCGCTATCAGCGCGACGCGCTTGGACGCAGTCACATGCGACAGCACGGCGGCGTTGAGGGCGCGGGCCTCGGCGGCGAAGTGCCGGAGCTTGCGGTCCGGAATGCCGGCGAACACCTCATTTGCCATAGCCTGTTCCCGCAACCATGCGAGATGGGTCAGGTGCTCGCGCATCCGTTGCGGGCTGGGCCGTGGCGGGTCCGCCTTGACCTGGTCCCAGCCGGACCGGGTTGCGCCCTCTGGCACCAGGAGCAGGGCAACCAGTCGTTCGCGCGCTTCGGGCGGGAGTGCCGCCGCAATCTGGCGATGGTAGTTGCGGTTGACTAAGGCACGGGCGCTGCGGGCGAGCTTGAGCAGCGTTCCGAAGGCGGGTAGCTCGCGGCGGCAGCGCAGCAGTTCCTCGATGCCGGCGTTGACGATGTCGGCCAAGTCGTCGCGTGTGCGCGCCGCTTCGACGCACGCCCGCGCCACCATGCCGCGCGCCTCGCGATCGTAGCCGGCTACGTCGGTAAAGCCGCGCACCAGGGCTATGAGGCGAATGCGGTAGCTGGTGTCGTCGTAACTGGCCAACTCGGATGCTGCGCCAGCCAAGCCGGCAGACGCGGCGACACGCGCAACAAGGACCGGGGGTATATCGGCGAGGCGGACGGCGTAGCCGAGGCGCTGGAACGCCTTGAGCAGCACCAGCAACGCGAGGCGCGGGCCGGGCTGGCGCGTGCGCTGCCGCGCGAAGGCAAGTTCAACCGCCTCCGGCGTGAATGCCTCCAACTCGGCCGCCCCCGGCTCGGAGGACAGGCGCGGGTAGGCGGTGTCGGAGATGACTGGCACGAATGCTGCCGTCAGCCGGCGGCAACGGGCCTGCCGCGCGTGGCCGTGCCGTCGAGCAAGAGGCTGCCGGCCGCCTTGGGCGAGCCGTTGCCGTTGAGGTAGGTGTAAAGCGTGGTGGTGGTCATTCCGAGGCGCCGGGCCACGTCGGCGGCGTTCGCCTTGGGATCGGACATGGCGGCCATCGCCATGGTAAGTGTCGCCTGATCCATCTTGCGAGGGCGCCCGCCCATACGGCCCCGTGCGCGGGCAGCAGCCAGGCCCGCATTGGTGCGTTCAGCGATCAACTCGCGCTCGAACTCGGCAAACGCCGCGAAGATGCCAAAGGCGAGCCGCCCATTGGCTGTCATGGTGTCGATCTGCGCGCCGGCCCCGGTCAGCACCTTGAGGCCGACACCGCGGACACGCAGGTCTTCTGCCGTAGTGACCAAATGCCGCAGGTCACGCCCCAGCCGGTCCAGCTTCCACAGCACGAGCGTGTTGCCGGGCTGCAGCGCCTTGAGGCAGGACTGCAAGCCGGGCCGAGCGTCGTGCCGGCCAGAGGCGAGGTCCTGGTAAATGCGTCCGGGTTCGACACCGGCCTGGAGCATCGCGTCGCGCTGCGGAGAGAGCGTTTGGCTGCCGTCGCTTTTGGACACCCGGACATAGCCGATGAGCATGGGCGCGGAACCACCAGGAAAGATGGCTGACAGGGTGCGACCTGACGTTGATAGTTGCAACGGGTTTCCTGCTGGTTTTCGGCCTTCTCACGCCTATGCTGGCCCGGCACAAGGAAACCGGCCGTTTTCCTGGCATCCCAGCCAGTTCAGCAGCACACCACCATCAACGGCGATGTGTGAGGATTTGGCGCGGATCGTCGCCATGGTCCTGATGAGACCTGTGCGCGGAAGGCTTGATCCGGCACGGAGCGACCTGGTTCCATGCCGTCTGGAGCGGGGTGGAGGCAGGGATGGCGCGGCGCGGCGCGCGGCGTCGTCGCTGGAAGCGGTGTCGGCCCTGGTGGACTGGGCGGAGATCGACCGCTTGCTTGTAGGCATCGCTGCATCGGCGAGGGGCGAGCCTGGCTGACCGCCTTTGGCGCTGTTCCGTGCGCTTCTGATTGCCACCTGGCATGACCTGTCGGACGTGCGCCTGGCCGAGGCGCTAGACGACCGCGCCAGCTTTCGCCGGTTCTGCGGCTTTGCCGCTTGTGAGCCCACACCCGAACGCACTGCCTTTGTCCGCTTCCGCCGCGCGTTGGCGTGTGCCGGCCTCGACCGCGCGCTGTTCGAGGCAATCACGCGCCAGCTTGATGCGCGCAGCGTTATGGTGCGCACCGGCACGCTGGTGGACGCGACGCTGATCGCGCTGGCCAGCGCCAAGATGGACGCGCAGGCGCGCTGGGCGGGCCACCGCCGGCGCAAGCCCGTGCATGGCTACAAAGCACATGTCGCGACCGATCAAGCGGCCGGGCTGATCCGTGGTGTCGAGGTTACGACCGCCAACATCCACGACGCCGCCGAATTGGGCAGCATCCTGCCGGACGACCCTGGGGACACGTATGGCGACAGCGCTTATCAGGGCAGCCGGCCGGAGGCGGCCATTCGCGCCCGAGGCGGGACGCCGCGCATCGTCCACACTGGCACGTGGGGCGGAGCCGACGCGCTGGCGCGCCTGAAGGTGCACAACGTGGCCGTGCGGCATGTGCGATGCCGGATCGAGAAGGTGTTCGGGACCATGAAGCGCAGCTACGGTCTGCGCCGGATGCGTTGGCTCGGCCTGGCCAAGGCCGGATTGCAGGTCCGCTTGACCGCCACAGCCTATAACCTGCGCCGAAGTTGGCGCTTGCTGGAGCAGACGGCCGCATGAACTAGGCCGGACTCTGCCCGCCGCATGATTGAAGTTCCGCCAAGGCGTGGGTCGGTGACCTCGAAACGCCTCGTGTGTCTCAGAATACCGCAGATGCGCCTAGAACAGGCGAACTCCGCTAACAAGCCTTCCGCATACAGGTCTCATCAGGAGACCTGTATGCGAATGAATGGATCCGCTGGTTCCGGACTGCTTTTTCCGGAACAACGGCGTGATCGCCTCCGACGACATGCTGGCCGCGCCCACGGTGGTCAACGGCACGGTCTATGCGGCGTCCTATCTGGGCCACACCGTGTTCGCTTCCGGCCTACAATGCGGGTGGGTGTCATGCGGTCGCGCCCTCGACGATTTCGAAGCCAGTGTCGATGGTTTGCGGTGTTGCGGCTCGCCGCGGCTGGGACAGGATCTGCTCGACCGCGATCTGGCCGATACGGAACCGGTTCGACCGAACGGTCGAAAGCGGCGCTGGCAGGGCTTGGCCGATATCCAGCCCGTTAAAGCCGAACAAGGCGAGGTCGCGCTTGATGGCGATGCCGCTGGCCAGACAATGGAACACGCCGCCCACCGCCATGTCGTCGTTCGAGAACACGACCACGTCGGGCCGCGTCGCGCCGCCGAGGAGCGCAGCCAACCCCTCCCGCCCGGCCTGGGTCGAACTCGGCCCGTCATTCAGGCGCTGATCGACCAGGGCCAGCCCCGCCTCGCCGAGCGCCTGCGCCAGACCGTCCCAACGCAGCTTTGCGCGCCGGTCGGTGTTCCAGTCGTGCCCCACATAGCCGAATCGGCGGTAGCCGCGCGCGATCAGGTGCCGGCCGGTCGCATGTCCCGCAGCGCGGTGCGATAAGCCGACGGACAGGTCGATCGGCGCCGAATCGATATCCATCAGTTCGGCGACGCGGATTCCGCTCTGGCCGAGGCGGCGGCGCGTGACCGGCGTGTGCTCGAAGCCCACGATGATCATGGCGGCAGGCTTCCATGCCAGCAGCGAGCCAACCAGCTTCTCCTCGGCCTGCGTGTCATAGCCGGTGATCCCCACCACCGGACGGTAGCCGGAAGGCTCCAGCCCGCTGTCGATGCCGCGCAGCACGTCGGCGAAGACGATGTTCGACAAAGAGGGGATCACCACGCCGATCAGGTTCGACGTGGCCGAGGCAAGCGTACCGGCGACCTGGTTGCGCACATAGCCGGTGGCCTGGACCGCGGCCAGCACCCGCAGGCGCGTCTCCTCGGCGACGGGGCCGACATTGCGCAGGATTCGCGACACCGTGATCTCGCTTACGTCGGCGAGCCGCGCCACCTCCGCCAGCGTGACGGCGGGTGTTGCTCCAAAGGCGTTGCCTCGCCTGCGCGTATTCCGATCCGCAACCATGCCTCGCTAGTACCTTTCCTGGCCGCCCCAAGCCAGCGATACGATCCTCACACGCCATATCACTAAAATGACAGCGCTACCATTTTCTGATGACAGCGCTGTCATTTCGTGGATATTGGGCAGACAGACCGGTGCAACCGGCAGCAGGAAACGAATGGCGCAAGAGAGCTTTGAGGCGGTTGCCGTGATCGGACTGGGTTCGATGGGCCTGGGCATCGCAACCTCGCTGATTCGCGCCGGCATGGTGGTGTCGGGCTTCGATCCCGCCGCAGCCGCGATGACCCGGTTCGCCGAGGCTGGCGGCCAGGTCGCCGCGAACCCGGCGCAGGCGGCCCGCGATGCCGGCATCGTCGTGATCGTCGTCGTCAATGCCGCCCAGACCGAGGCCGTGCTGTTCGGGGCCGAGGGCGCGGTCGCCTCCATGCGTCGCGGCGGCGTCGTCGTGTCCTCGCCCACAATGGCGCCCGACGATGCGCGCCGGCTGGCCCGGCGTTGCGAGGACGCCGGCATCCTCTACCTCGACGCGCCGATCAGCGGTGGCGCCGGCAAGGCGGCAAGCGGCGAACTGACCGTGATGGCGTCCGGCCATGCGGACGCCTTCGCCCGTGCCGCCCCGATGCTGGATGCGGTCGCCGCCACCGTCTATCGGCTCGGCGACGAGGCGGGCGTGGGCGCCTCGTTCAAGATGGTCAACCAACTGCTCGCCGGGGTGCATATCGCCGTCGCGTGCGAGGCCATCACCTTCGCCCGGCGGCTCGGCCTGGACATCGACAAGGTGTTCGAGGTCATCACCGCATCGGCCGGCAACTCGTGGATGTTCGAGAACCGCATCCCGCACGTGCTGGCGGGCGATTACCGGCCCGCCAGCGCGGTCGACATCTTTGCCAAGGACCTCGGCATCGTCGCCGGCATGGGCTTGGTCGCGAAGTTCCCGACCCCGCTCGCCGCCAGCGCTTTGCAGATGTTCCTGATGACGTCCGCGGCCGGGATGGGGCGCGACGACGACGCTTCGGTTGCCCGCCTCATCGCGCGGATGACGGGCCTCGATCTGCCCGGGACGACCAGCCAGGCCTGAGGCGGCGGACAGACCGGCCACGGACGGTGGGCCGGTGCAAGAAAGGAGGATGACCGTGCGCGACAGCCCGGCGACAACCGCCATACAGATGCGGCCGACGGCGATGAGCAGGCGCCTGACGGCGCTGTTGCAGGTGCGCGAGTTGAACGTGCTGACCGCGCTGTTCGTGGTGGTCGCACTGATCAGCTTTTCCACCCCGTACTTCCTGACCACTGACAACCTGATGGGCGTGTTCCGCTCGTTCTCGCTGATCGCGATCATGTCGATCGGCATGGTGATGGTGATCATCACCGGAGGCATCGATCTTTCGGTCGGCTCGGTGATGGGGCTTTCGTCGCTGGTGACCGCACTCGGCTTCCAGTCGGGGTTGCCGAGCGCGGTCTGCATTTTGTGCGGGCTGGCGACCGGGCTGCTGTTCGGCCTGTTCAACGGCGTGCTGGTCACGGTGATCCGGCTGCCACCGTTCATCGCGACGCTCGGCTCGCTCAGCATCGGCCGCGGCCTGATGTACATCATCACCCACGGCGTGCCGCTGACGCCCGATACCCCGGACAGCTTCGCCATCATCGGTCAGGGCTATGTCGGACTGATGCCGGTGCCGGTGGTGATCATGCTGGCGATGACGGTGGTGTTCTCGGTGGTGATGCGCCAGACCCGGTTCGGCCGCCATGTCTACGCGACTGGCGGCAACGAGCAGGCGGCGCGGCTGAGCGGCGTCAAAACTGCCCGGGTCAAGCTGCTGGTCTATATGCTGTCTGGCCTGATCGCGAGCCTTGCCGGCATCATCAGCTTCTCGCGCTACCTCTCCGCCGAACCCGCATCCGGCTTCGGCGCTGAACTCGACGTGATCGCGGCGGCGGCAATCGGCGGCGCCAGCCTGTCGGGCGGGGTCGGCAGCGTGGAGGGCGCGATCATCGGGGCGGCGCTGGCCGGCATCATCGGCAACGGCGTCGTGCTCATGAACATCAACACGTACGCCCAGCAGGCCATCACCGGCGCGGTCATCCTGATCGCGGTCAGCCTGGATGTCTGGCGCACCCGCAGAGGAGGACGCTGACCCGAGACAGCAGGCCGACCGCCCGGCGCGTCGGGAACCCACGCGCGCCCGATAGCAAGACTCTCACCCAAGAACACTCGCACAGGAAACGAATCATGAAGAAGCTTCAACAAGTTTCGATCGCGGCGCTGCTGGCCGCGCTGCCGCTCATCGCCACCATGCCGGCCTCGGCCAAGGACGCCAAGGACATCGTCATCGCGGTGATCCCGAAAGTGGCGGTGCCATTCTTCGACGACTGCAACACCGGAGCCGCCGCAGCGGCGAAGGCCGCAGGCGTGCAGTACCAGTGGGTGGTGCCGCAGAACACGCAGGGTTCGACCCAGGTGCAGATTATCGAAGACCTGATGAGCAAGAAGGTCGACGGCATCGCTATCTCGGTCAACGAGCCGAAGTCGGTCGAGGCAGTCATCAAGAAGGCCATGGCCAGCGGCATCAAGGTGCTGACGTTCGACTCCGACTCGGCCAAGAGCGGCCGCAGCATGTATATCGGCACCAGCAACGCCGCCGCCGGCGAGACCATGGGCGAGTCGATGGCGAAGGCGATCGGCGGCAGCGGCGAAGTCGCGATCGTCACCGGCCAGCTCGGCGCGGCCAACCTCAACGAGCGGATTACCGGCATCAAGAAGTCGCTGGCCAAGTACCCCGACATTCGCATCGTCGCCACCGAGGGCACCGAGGACGACCTTGCCAAGGCGGTTTCGGTCGACGAGGCGATCTTTCGCGGCCACCCGCACCTGAAGGGCATCTTCGGCGTGAGCCAGGTCGGCGGTCCCTCGGTCGCCAAGGTCATGGCGACCAAGGAGTTCGGCGCCAAGAAGGCGGCGGTGAAGGTATTCGCGTTCGACGACCTTCCCGACACGCTCAAGGGCGTCAGGGAAGGCTTCATCCAGGGCATCATCGTCCAGCGCCCGGTGACCATGGGCAAGCTTTCGGTCGAGCACCTGGTGGCCCAGGTCGAGGGCAAGGAGACCACCAGCGCCAACATCGACACCGGCGTCACCGTGGTCAACGCCTCGAACCTCAACGGCTATACCAAGTAGTTCACAGGATCGGCCGGGAGGGCGCCGCGCTCTCCCGGCCTTTGCACCAAGGCCGCTGTCACCAATGAACCACTTCCTGGAAATGCGCGGCGTATCGAAGACCTTTCCCGGAGTCCGGGCGCTGAACAAGGTCGATCTCGACGTCCGGCTTGGCGAGGTCCACGCGCTGGCGGGCGAGAACGGCGCCGGCAAGAGCACGCTGATGAAGATCATGACCGGCGTCTATAAGGCCGATCCCGGCGGCAGCATCCTGATCGAGGGCAAGCCGGCCGAGATCACCGACGCCGTGCATGCCAGGGCGCTTGGCATCAGCATCATCTACCAGGAACTCTCGATGGTGGAGAACCTGACCGTCGCCGAAAACATCTTTCTGGCGCGTGAGCCGCTGCGCGCCGGCGGGTTCCTGGACAAGGCGCGCATGAACCGGGAGGCCGGCGAGGTACTGGCGACGCTGCACATGGATGTCGACCCGACGACGCAGGTGGCGCAGCTCAGCATTGGCCAGAAGCAGATGATCGAGATCGCCAAGGCCATCGCGTACCGCTCGCGCGTGATCGTCATGGACGAGCCGACCGCCTCGCTCAGCCACCACGAGACGGTTACCCTTATGGGCCTGATCCGGAAACTGCGCGCGCAGGGCATCGGCGTCGTCTATATCACGCACCGGCTCGACGAGATTTTCGAGATCGCGGACCGCGTTACCATCCTGCGTGACGGCAGCACCGTCGACTCGCTGCCGATCGCGGACGTCACCCGCGACATCCTGGTGCGCAAGATGGTCGACCGGGAACTGAGCCAGCTTTATGGGCGGCACACCTGCCACGCGACGAGCGAGGTGTTGCTGGAGGTCAAGGCGCTCACCCTGCATCATCCCCGTCCGCACCAGGCGAAGGTGCGCGACATCGACTTCACGCTGCATCGCGGTGAGGTGCTCGGCTTCTTCGGGCTGATCGGCGCCGGCCGGACGGAGATCATGGAGATGGTCTTCGGCATGCGCGCGTCGAGCGGCACCGTCGCCGTCGAGGGCCGCGTGGTCAAAATCCACGAGCCGGCCGACGCGATCGCGCACGGCATCGGCTTCGTCACCGAGGACCGCAAGGAGCAGGGTTTGGTACTTGGCATGACCGTCCGCGAGAACTTCAGCCTGACCCATCTCGAAGCCTACTCGCCACGGCAGTTCGTCAACCGCCAGAAGGAGGCGTCGCGGTGCCGCGACTTCATCCTGTCGCTGGGTATCAAGACGCCCTCGACCGAGCAGCGGGTCATCAACCTCAGCGGTGGCAACCAGCAGAAGATCGTGATTGCGAAGTGGGTGGCGCGGTCGCCGAAGATCCTGATCGTCGACGAGCCGACGCGCGGCATCGACATCGGCGCGAAGGCGGAGGTGCATGCGCTGCTGGCCCGCCTGGCCCGCGACGGCATGGGCGTCATCGTAATCTCGTCGGACCTGCCCGAAGTGCTCGCCGTCAGCGACCGCGTGATCGTCATCAAGGACGGCAGGATCAGCCGCACGTTTGCCCGCGCGGACGCGTCGCAGGAAACCATCATGGAAGCCGCCACCGCCTGATTGGCGGTCCCCGTCCATCATCAAGGAGGATATCGAATGAGCAAGAACGTCATCTTCACCGGCGGCAGCGGCAAGGCCGGACGGCACGTCGTCCAGCATCTCGTCGAGCATGGCTACAACGTGCTTAACCTCGACATGAAGCCGCTGGACAACCCGAAGGTCCGCACGCTGATCACGGACATCACCGACAGCGGCCAGGTGTTCAACGCGCTGACCAGCACGCTGGAGTTGCATGAGTTCGCGCCTGACCTGCGCGCGCCCCGGATCGACGCGATCGTGCATTTCGCCGCGATCCCACGGGTCATGCTGGTGCCCGACAACGAGGTGTTCCGCATCAACACAATGGGCACCTACAACATCATCGAGGCGGCCGAGAAGCTCGGCATCCGCAAGACCATCATCGCCTCGTCGGAGACGACGTACGGCCTCGTCTTCGCCAACCAGCCCCGCGATCCGGCATATTTCCCGCTCGACGAGGAGTACCCGGTCAACCCGATGGACAGCTACGCGCTCTCCAAGATCTGCAACGAGCGCACCGGCGACGCGTTCCAGCAGCGCTCCGGTTCGGATGTCTATGCGATCCGCATCGGCAACGTCATCGAGCCGCACGAGTATGGTAACTTCCCGCAGTTCTTCGCGGACCCGGGCTTTCGCAAGCGCATCGCCTGGAGCTACATTGACGCGCGCGACCTCGGGCAGATCGTGCGTCTGGCGATCGAGACGGACGGTCTCGGCTTCCAGATCTTCAACGCGGCGCAGAACGACTGCTCGTCCGACCTGCCCACCGCCGAGCTGCTCCGACGCTTCTACCCCGGCGTGCCGGTCCGTGGCGAGCTGGGAGAGTTCGAGACGCTGCTGTCGAACCGCAAGGCGCGCGAGATGCTGGGCTTCTCCGAGCGGCATAACTGGCACGGCGCGCTGCCCGCCGCCGGCGCTGTCCGATGAGCCGGGAGCGGGTCGGGTTTGTCGGACTCGGCCTGATGGGGCACGGCATGGCCAAGAACATCATCGAGAAGGGCTGGCCTCTTGCGGTCGTGGGCCATCGCAAGCGCGAGGCGGTGGACGACCTGGTGAAGCGGGGAGCGACGGAGGTGGCGACGCCGCGCGTACTGGCCGAGACCTGCGATGTGGTGCTGCTCTGCGTCACCGGATCGCCGCAGGTCGAGGCGGTGATCGGCGGCCCCGACGGGCTGGCCGCCGCCGGCCGCGGGCTGCTGGTGATCGACTGCTCCACCTCGGAGCCGGCTTCGACGATGCGCCTTGCGGCCGCGCTGGCGCCACAGGGCGTCACGCTGATCGACGCGCCGCTCAGCCGGACGCCGAAGGACGCCTGGGAGGGCACGCTCGACGTGATGGTGGGCGGCGCGCCCGAGATCGTGGCGCGGGCACGGCCGATTCTGGAGGCGTTCGCCGGGCGGGTGGTGCCGACGGGACCGGTCGGCACCGGCCACACCATGAAGCTGCTGAACAACTTCCTGTCAATGGGCTACGCGGCGCTCTATTCGGAGGCGCTGATGGTGGCGGCGAAGGCAGGCCTCAAACCCGCAGTATTCGACAGCGTGATCCGCAATGGGCGCATGGACTGCCCGTTCTATCAGACGTTCTTCAAATACGTGATCGAGCGGGACCGGAGCGCGCACCGCTTCACCATCAGCAACGCCCATAAGGACGTAACCTACCTGGCCGGGTTCGCCCAGGCGATGGGTGTCGCGAACCCGATCGGGGCGGCCGTCCGCAACAGCTTCGCCACGGCGGTCGCCACCGGCCATGGCGAGGACTACGTGCCCATGCTGTCGGACATCGTGGCCGGCCTGAACGGCACGTCGCTGACCGAGTAGTCGGCGGCCCACGCAACAAGATCAACCGCACGCAAGAAACGAGAAGGAAACCCAATGAAGACGACAATTCTGACCGCCGCCGCCGCCGTGATGGTTGCGGCAAGCCCCGTCGTGGCCGCCGCCGATGGGCCGGCGACGCCCCTGTCGGTCCCGGCCAAGACGCTGCAGGCGCCGACCGCCGACATCAGCCCGGAAATGCAGGCGATCATCGCCCGGCCGCTGAACCCCGGCTGGAACTTCCACCCCAAGACCGGGGCGGAATGGCGGGCAATGGCCGACCAGATCGCTGCCACCGTGACCCCGGGCCTGCCGGCGATGCAGCAACGGATGCACGTCAAGGTCGAGCAGGCCACGATGGACGGCGTCAAGGTGGCCATCGTCACTCCCGACGACATGCCGCCGCAGAACCGGGACAAGGTGCTCGTCCACGTCCATGGCGGCTGCTACGTCTATTTCCCGGGGGCCTCCGGCACCACCGAGGCGATCATGATGGCCGGCTTTGGCCACTACAAGGTGATCGCGGTCGACTACCGGATGCCGCCCGACGCTTATTTCCCGGCAGCACTCGATGACGCCATGACGGTCTACAAAGCGGTGCTCAAGACTTCCGCGCCGAAGAACGTCGGCATCATCGGCACCTCGGCCGGCGGCGCGCTGACGCTGGAGATGGTGGTCAAGGCCAAGCAGGACGGCCTGCCAATGCCCGGCGCGATCGCCCCCGGCACGCCCATGGCCGACGTCACCAAGACCGGCGACTCGTTCTACACCAACGAGTTCGTCGACAACGTCCTGGTCTCGCCGAACGGCTTCTGCGACGACGCGGCGGCGTTCTACGCCCATGGCCATGACATGAAGGACCCGCTGCTGTCCCCGGTCTATGCCGACATGGCCGGGTTCCCGCCGACGATCCTGACCACCGGCACGCGCGACCAGTTGCTCAGCAACACGGTTCGGGTGCATCGCAAGCTGCGCCGCGCCGGCGTCGAGGCCGACCTGAACGTTTACGAGGGCGAGTCGCACGCCCAGTATCAGTTCGACGACCGCGTGCCGGAAACCAAGGAGGCGTTCACCGACATCGCCCGCTTCTTCGATAAGCATCTCGGCAAGTAGTCTCTCCGCTCCCAGCGAAAGTGCATCGGCATGCTGCGTTTCTCGGCAAATCTCGGCTTCCTGTGGCCCGACCGCCCGTTGCTTGAACGGATCGATGCGGCGGCTGCGGCCGGGTTCAGGGCGGTCGAGTTGCACTGGCCGTACGACGTGGCGGCCGAGCGGGTGCGCGACCGCTGTGCCGCGCACGGCCTCGCCCTGCTGGGCATCAACACCGTCCGTGGCAATGTCGTGGACGGTGAGAATGGGTTGGGCGCGCTGCCGGGCCGGGAGGCGGAGTTCCAGGCCGCCGTCGACCAGTCGCTGGCGTTCTGCCGCACCGCCGGCGGCGTCGCCGTGCATTGCATGGCCGGCGTAGCGCCGCCGGCGGGGCGCGCGGTGTTCGTGGCCAACCTGCGCGCGGCCTCGGCGAAGGCGGCCCGCGACGGGATCACGCTGCTGCTCGAACCGCTGAACCCGTACGACGCGCCGGGCTATTTCTATTCGACCGCCGACGAGGCCGCCGCGATCATCGCCGAGGCGGGCTGCGACAACATACGGCTAATGTTCGATTGCTATCATGTCGGGCGCGTTGGCGGCGACGTGATCGGCTCGCTGCAACGCCTGTTGCCGATCATCGGCCACGTCCAGATCGCCGCAGTGCCGAGCCGGACCGAGCCGGACCGGGGCGAGCTTGACTACCGCGCCGTGTTCGCGGCGCTCGAACGCCTGCCCTACGCGGGGTGGACCGGGTGCGAGTACAAACCCGCGGCCGCGACCGACGACGGCCTGACCTGGACCCGCACGCTGGGCGTCGATCTCTCGGCCACGCGCGAGGGCCGCCCGTAGTGAGGGACGCATGATGCTGCTCGGATGTATCGCCGATGACCTGACCGGCGCCACCGACCTGTCGCTGATGCTGACCAAGGAAGGGATGCGCTGCGTGCAGAGCACCGGCATCCCCTCGGGCCAAATCGACTTGACCGGGGTCGACGCGCTGGTGATCGCATTGAAGTCGCGCTCGATCCCGGCGCAGGAGGCCGTGTCCCTGTCGCTTGGCGCGGCCCAGGCCTTGCGGGGATTGGGCGCCCAGCGGCTCCTGTTCAAATACTGCTCGACTTTCGACTCGACCGATGAAGGAAACATCGGCCCGGTGACGGAGGCGCTCCTTGGACTCGCCGGCGGCCAGACTATCGCTTGCCCCGCATTCCCGCGCGCCGGCCGGACGATCTATTCCGGGCAGCTCTTCGTCAATGGCGTGCCGCTCAGCGAAAGTCCGATGCGCGACCACCCGCTGAACCCGATGCGGGACTCCGACCTGCGCCGGGTGTTGTGCCGGCAGACGCGCCTGCCGGTGGGCCTGATCGCCTTCGCCGATGTCGATGCCGGACCCGACGCGATCCGCGCCGCGTTGTTGCGAGAGGCCAAGGCTGGCTGCCCGATCGCCATTGCCGACGCGCTCACCGACCGGCACCTGCGCGACATCGGCGCGGCGTCAGCGCATCTGCCGCTGATCACCGGCGGCTCCGGCATCGCGATGGGTCTGCCGGCCGCCTATCTGGCCGCCGGCCTGCTCGACGGCCTGACGCTGCCCGCGCGGACGATGGCCGCACCTGCCGGTCGCGCCGCTATCCTGGCAGGCTCGTGCTCGGACGCGACACGTCAGCAGGTGGCGCAGGCGCGCGCGGCTGGGCTGCCCACGTTACAGCTCGATCCGGCGCGCCTGGCCGACCGCGCTCAGTCGGTCGAGAGCGTGCTGGAGTGGGTCGACGGCCAGGGCGACGAGGCGCCGATCCTGATCTATTCGAGTGCCGAGCCGGACGCCGTGCGCGACACGCAGGCGCGTCTCGGACGCGAGGCGGCCGGCGCCATGATCGAGGAGGTGCTGGCCGCGACCGCACGCGGCCTGCAGCGGCGCGGGTTCTCCAGGCTGCTGGTGGCTGGCGGCGAGACCTCGGGCGCGGTCGTCCGTGCGCTCGGGGTGCAGGTGCTCTCGATCGGTCCCGAGATCGACCCAGGTGTGCCGTGGACGCGGACGCTGGACGGCCCCGACATGGCGCTCGCGCTCAAATCGGGCAATTTCGGCGGCCCGGACTTCTTTCTCCGGGCGTGGGCGAGCCTGTCGTGAGCGATGCGGCGCTGCGCGAACGTATCTGTAGAGTCGGTGCCTCGCTGTTTCAGCGCGGCCTTACCTTCGGCTCGACCGGCAACATCTCGGTGCGCCACCCGGACGGCGGCTGGCTGATGACGCCGACCAATGCTTCGATGGGGGAGCTCGACCCGGCGCGGTTATCACGATTGGACGAGTCCGGCGCGCTGGTCGCGGGCGACAAGCCGACCAAGGAGGCTTTCCTGCACCGGGTGATGTATGCGCGCCGGCGCACGGCGGAGGCGGTCGTGCATCTGCACTCGACCCACTCGGTCGCCGTGTCGTGCCTGCACGGGATCGACCCCTGCAACTGCCTGCCGCCGCTGACGGCCTATTACGTGATGCGGGTTGGCCGGCTTCCGCTGGTGCCGTACTGCCCACCGGGGGACGAAAGCCTGGCGCTGGAAGTCGAAAAGCTGGCGGGCGAGCACCATGCCGTGCTGCTGGCCAACCATGGTCCAGTCGTGGCCGGAACCAGCCTGGACAACGCGATGTATGCCACCGAGGAGCTGGAAGAGACGGCGCGGCTGTTTCTGCTGCTGCGCAACCAGGCCGTGAACCCGCTGACGCCCGATCAGGTCGAGGCGCTGCGGTCGCGCCTGCAACTCTGGTAGGCCGGGTCGCGGCGGAAGGAGCCCGGCCGGTGACGCCTGCTACTCCATGCCCGAGACAATCCAGCCATCTCTCATACCAATGGCACTGGACGTTGGCCTATTTGGCCCACTCTCGTGTTGCCATGGTTGTGATGCGGTGTGGTTTGTCAAATCGCTTGGAAGCACGACCCCCATTTCGCGCCCGATCGCGGCTCTGGAGCAATTTTGGTGCAGGCAACGATGAATCCCGAGTAGTGCCAGTGGCGTAGGCGATTTGGTCGAGGAGGGCCAAATCGCATGACACCGTCCAACTTCAACGCGGCCATCGCACCTTCAGGGTTGATTGTGGATCGCCATGAGATTGGGTCCGACAGACTGATTGTTCATGCCCGTGGCGCTTCACCCGCAACCGTGTGCCAGCCTGTAATACCAGCCGCCGCAGAAAATGACTTTTGGGGGGATTCCCAGAGCCCCTGGATTACGCTCCCCTGATCGTATCCGGCATTTGCCGGGCCGGAGGGTTGAATGAGTGCTGCGGTGAAGATCACCCGGATGGATCACACGCCGTCCGAGCTACGTGGGCTGGCGGCGAAGACGCGTGACGTGGCGCAAAGCCGGCGTCTTCTGGCGATTGCCATGGTGCGCGAGGGGAGCAGCCGGCTGGACGCTGCCCGGCAGGCAGGCATGGATCGCCAGACGCTGCGTGACTGGGTCCATCGCTATGATGAAGCCGGCGCTGATGGCCTGATATCGCTTCCAGCACCCGGACCCACGCCCAAGCTAAGCCAGGCGCAGTTGAGCGAACTGCGCGAACTGGTCGTGGCCGGTCCGGATGCGGCGGTGCGCGAGGTCGTGCGATGGCGATGCGTCGATCTGCGTGACGAGGTCACCCGGCGCTTTGCGGTGACGGTGAGCGAGCGCACGATCGGCAAATGGCTGCGCAAGCTGAAGCTGACCCGGCTTCAGCCGCGTCCGTATCATCCCAAGAAGGATGCAACGGCGGAGGAGCTTTTTAAAAGAGCTTCGGCACTCTGCTGAAAGCAGCCCCGCTCGGCACGGCTGCCGGAACGCCGATAGAGATATGGTATCAAGACGAAGCCAGAGTCGGACAGCAGGGCACGCCCGCCTATGTCTGGAGCCCGGTCGGCTCGCGGCCGCTGATGGTGCGCGATAACCGTCATGACACCGCCTACCTGTTCGGCGCGACCTGCCCTGCGCGCGGCTTGGGAGCTGCAATAATCACTCCTGCTGCCAACACCGAATGCATGAACCCGCATCTACAAGAAATCAGCACCCAGGTCAGCCATGGCACTCGGGCTGCTCTCGTTTGCGACGGCGCCGGTTGGCATCAACTCGGTGGAAAGCTCGAGGTGCCGGACAACATCGTCCTGCTGCATCTGCCACCTTATACCAGAACTTTTGGTCCTGACTCCAGGGCTTGCCCGACGCGGTGCCGATCTGATTCGATGACGGGGTATCGAGGAGCCCGTCATGCCAATCCCGCTA
>JAYTQW010000377.1:0-2628 GCA_043746535.1 Rhodospirillales bacterium | reverse complement strand
GCGATCGGCCTCGCCGTGGGCGCGGTGTTGAGCAGCCACGACCGCGGCGACCAGTCGGTCGGCTGGGTTCCACTCGCCCCGAACGAGCCGTATTACCCGCCTTACCACGTGAGCCAGGACTACGTGCGCAACGTCAACGTCAACAGCGTGCGCAACGTCACCAACATCAGCAACGTCACCAATACCAGCTCGGTGGTGAACAACACCACGGTCAACAACTACGCCAACCAGGCCGCCGCGACGGTGGTGCCGCAGGCGGCGATGGCGCAGTCGCGGCCGGTGGCGCAGGCGGCGGTGGCGGTGACGCCGCAGCAGTTCGCACAGGCGCGGCCGGTGCGGCAGGTGCCGGTGCAGCCGACGCTGGCGACGGTGGGCGTCACGCCTGCGGTGGCGCAATCGCTGAAGCTGCAACCAGTGGCCAACGCAGCCGTCCCTATCCGCCCGGCGGCGCCCGGCCCGCAGGTGGTGGCCGCGCCGGTCCGCCCGGCTGCGACAACTCCGGCTGTGGCCAAACCGGTCGCGGCAACCCCGGCTGCGGCCAAACCGGGTGCGGCCAATCCGGTCGCGGCAACCCCGGGTGCGGCGGCCCTGGCTGCGGCGCCTCCGGCTTTGGCGCTTCCGGGCGCGCTGAAACCCGGCGCGGCGGTTCCGGGTGTTGCGCGCGCCGCTGCTCCGGCGGCCCAGCTTGCCCGCCCGGCGCTGCGCCCGGCGGCCGTGGCGGCGGCGCATCCGGTCGCTCCGGGCCAGCCACCGTTGCCGACGCCGAAGGCAGCCATCGCAGCGCCTGCGGCTGTCACGCAGCCTGTCGTAGCCAAGCCAGCCGCAACCACCAGCCCAGCCATGCCAGCAACGGCGACAGTGCCGCATCCGGCCATCCCAGCCGCCATTCCGCCTGCCGCCTCGGCACCTGCGCCCAAGCTGCCGATATCCAAGCTGCCGATATCCAAGCTGCCAGTGTCCAACCCGCCAGCAACGCCACCCAGGCTGCCAGTGCCGGCAGCGGCCGTGCCTCGGCCGGTGACGCCAGCACTGGCGCATCCGGTTGCGCCTGCCCTGGCTCCCGCGACCAAGGCACCGACCGTCCATGCGCCACAACCGGCGGCGGTTCCAGCCGTGACCATCCCAGTGGCGCATCCCGCCGTGACCGCGCCCACGGTCCACGCACCGGCGCCAGTGCCACATCCGGCAGCACCGCCGGTCACGATAGCGCATCCGGCGGTTCAAGCGCCGAATGTGCATCTGGCGACACCGCCCCACCCTGCCGCATTGGCGCCCCGTCCGGCGGCACCGGCTCCACTTCCCGTGATTCATACTCCCGCAGCTCAGGCACCGCAGCCGGCACCCCCAGCTCCGCGTCCTGCTGCTCCGGCCCCGCACCCGGCAATTCCAGCCCCGCCCACCGCAGTTCCGGTGCCGCATCCGGCAGCCCCGGCACCGCATCCGGCTGCTGTGACCAGGCCGTTGCCGAAGGTCTGCCCGCCCGGCCAGGCAAGCTGCTGAGCCTGCTGGCGCGGATCGACCGGTCCGCGCCGGCTATTGCGTCCGCTGGCGACCCGGATGATCGAACAATGCCGGCCACATGGCCGGCATTGTCACGCCGAGCGCGTCGCTGGCGGTCAGAACCAGGTTGACATCGGTGCTGGTCCCGATCAGGCCGCGACAGATGTTCGTTACCTGTGACGGCAAGTATGGCTTGGCCACGAACACATCGCGCGCCGACATATGGGTTTTGCCCATCGCGTCGGGGCGTCCAGTCACATAGATCGCCGGCAACTCGGGCTGCCGCTGGCGTAGTGCCTGCACCAGACCCAGGCCGTCCATCGGACCCGGCAACTGTATGTCGGTGATAAGGAGGGCGATCCGCTGGCCGGCCTCCGCCAACGCCTGCGTCACTGTCAACGCCTCGTCGCTCGATTGCGCTTCTTCGACCTGATAACCAGCGTCGCTTAGTGCCTCGGCCAAGGTGAGGCGGATCACATACTCGTCTTCGACCAAGAGGATGCGCGGCTTATCCATTCTGGTGTCGGTATGTCGGTGCTCCCACGCCGGCAAACCACATCTGCGTGTGTGTGCCCGATCAGCGACAGAACGGCGCCCGCCGACTCAGGCCGTCTTGGGACCTGGCAGGTTCAGGTTGTTGCGCCACGCCACGGTGGCGGAAACCGGCCACAACGCAAATCCCTTGGCGTCCAGCGTCGGCAGCCACGCCTCCAACGCCTCGATGGTCAGGCTGCGCGGATGGCCGATGGCAATGCAATGGCCGTGGCGGCGTGACATCGCCTCGATCAGTTCGAGTTGGCTGCGGATCGTCGCCGCGTCCATCTTGTAGTCGATGAACACGTCGCGTCCGGCGGCGGGAACCCCGGCCGCCTCGGCACAGCTCAGGCCGACGCTGTGGGAGATGACGATGCTGTCGAGGAACAGCATGTCGCGCGCGCGCGTCTCCACCGCGACCATTTCCATCAGTTGCAGGTCGCGTGTGGCCAGTGTGCCCATGTGGTTGTTGAGGCCGACGGTGTTCGGCACCGCGTCGAGCGCGGCGCGGAGACGGGCGAGGTTCACTGCTGGCGGCAGGTCGACCCGCAACGGGTCCGGTCCGGTCTGGGCGATGCTGCTGGTCCAGGTGGC
>JAYTQW010000376.1:0-3076 GCA_043746535.1 Rhodospirillales bacterium | reverse complement strand
CGCCACTACGCCGCCGCCGGGGTGCCGATCGTGCTGTATGGCGCCGGCCCGCGCAGCATCGAGGAGGCCAATGCCCATCGCGCCGATGAGCGGGTGCGGCTGTCCGACCTGCATGCGGCGATCGAGGTGGTGGCGCTGGCGGTCGCGGAGTTCCTCAAGGCCTGAATCAGTGGCCGCCGGATCAGTGGCCGCCGGATCAGTGGCCGCCGGATCAGTGGCCGCCAGGCTTGGCGCCGGTTTTGATGCTAGTGAAGAGCAACGCGACCGGGGCCACGATGAAGGAAATAACGGCGCAGTACAAGAAGATGTCGGAGTAGGCCAGTATCTCCGCCTGTGTGCGCAGCGTGGCATAAAGCATGCTGACCGCCATGCGCGCAGCCTCCGTCGCGCTGTGCCCAAGACCGAGCAGCCCCTGGGTGTTCTGCGCGACCGTGTAGTTGTAGCCAGGGCTGAGCGGGTCGAGATGGGTGACCAGATGCGCTGTGTGTATCTGCGTGCGTTCGGTCGCCGCCGATGTCGCCAGCGAGATGCCGATGGAGCCGGCGATGTTGCGGAACATGGTGATGAGCGCCGCGCCATCGCCGTTCATCTCCTTGGGCAAGGTCGAGAACGCGATGGTGCTGATGGGCACGAACAGGAACACCAGCCCGGCCGACTGCGCCATGCGAATGAGGACCAGCCGGCCGAAACTTATGCCAGGCACCAGATCGCTGGAGAACACCAGCGCCGTGCCGAGCGCCAGGAAGCCGAACGTGATGACGAACCGGGTCTGCACCAGCGGCAGGATGCGCTGCATGATCGGGATCAGCACGATCAGCAACAGGGCGCCCGGCGACAGGATGTAGCCGGCCAGCGTGGCGGTATAGCCGAGCACGGTCTGGGTGAATTGCGGGATCACCACCGCCGACGAGTATAGGATGCCGAAGGTGGCTGCGAGCGTCACGCAACCGACGGCGAAGTTGCGGTTCTTCAGCACCCGCAGATCGACCACCGGCTTGCGCGCCCACAGCAGCCAGACGGCGGCGGTGACGATGCCGACCGCCGCTAGGCAGGTGAACAACTGGATGAACGGGGAGGTGAACCAGTCCAGGTCCTCGCCCCGGTCCATCACCACCTGCAAGCTGCCGAGGCCTATCGTGATCAGCGAGATGCCGATGACATCCAGGCCTTTCTGGCCACGGTTGACCCAGGGCGGGTCCTCGACCAGCGCGGTCACGGCGAAGAAGGTGAAGATGCCGACCGGGATGTTGATGAAGAAGATCCAGCGCCAACTGAAGTTGTCGGTGATGAGGCCGCCCAGCGTCGGACCCAGGATCGGGGCCACCACGGTGGCGATGGCCGTCACCGCGAAGGCGGCGCCGCGTTTGGCCGGCTCGAACGTGTCCAGGATAATGGATTGCTGGTTCGGTTGCAGGCCGCCGCCGAAGAAGCCCTGCAACAGCCGGAACAGGATCAGCTCGTACAGGTTGTCGGCGATGCCGCACAGGAAGCTGCACACCGTGAACATGGCGATGCAGATCAGGAAGTAGCGCTTGCGGCCGATCACCCGTCCCAGCCAGCCGGAGATCGGCAGCACGATGCCGTTGGCGACCAGATAGGAGGTCAGCGTCCAGGTCGCCTCGTCGTTGCTGGCGCTGAGCGAGCCGGCGATATGCGGCAGCGCCACGTTGACGATGGTGGTGTCCAGCACCTCCATGAACGCCGCCAGCGTGACCACGATGGCGATCGACCATGGGTTGGCCTTCGGCCGCCATGTGGCGGAGTCGCTCACCGCGCGAGCGCCCGCTATTTCAGCGAGACGGTCGGCGTCACCGAGATGCCGAGCGGCAACGGCATGTTCGGGTCGAGGCCGCTGTCGATGTCGATCTTCACCGGCACGCGCTGCACGATCTTGACGAAGTTGCCGGTCGCGTTCTCAGCCGGGAAGGCGGTGAAGCGGCTGCCGGAGCCGAGTTGCACGCTGTCCACATGGCCGCGCAGCTTCAACGAGGGATAGGCGTCGACGGCAATGGCGACCGCCTGGCCGGGACGCATCCGGTTGAGCTGGCTCTCCTTGAAATTGGCGGTCACCCAGACCTGTGGGCTGACCAGCGCCATCAGCGAGTTGCCGGGCGTCACGTAGTTGCCCTGCTCGACATTGCGCTTGGTGACCCAGCCATCCTGCGGCGCCACGACATTGGTGTAGCCGAGGTTGATGTCGGCGTGGACGAGCTGTCCCTGGGCGGTTTCGACCTGGCCTTCGAGTTGCTTCACCTGCGCCTCCGCCTGGGCGATGTAGTCGTTGACCGGGGAGGCCTGCTGCACGCTGGCCTGGGCGTCGGCGACCGCCGCCTCGGCCTGCTTCAGCCCGGCGTTGGCGACATCGATGTTCTGCTGCGAGGTGGCGGCGCGCGATATCGCGTTCTGGCGGCGGGCGTCGGCCTGTGCCTGCGTCAGCTTGGCCTGGTTCGACTGCAACTGCGCCTGGGCCGCCGCCAGCTTGGCGGGATAGGTCACATGGGCGAGCGCCAGATTGGCCCGGGCGGAATTGAGTTGTCCCTGGGCGGCGGCAAGCTGGCCGGCGGCCTGGTCGCGCGATGCCTGATAGTCGCGCTGGGTGATACGCAGGAGCACGTCGCCCTTTTTCACGAACTGGTTGTCGGTGATCAGCAACGCCGACACGTAGCCGCTGACCTGTGGCGAGATCATCACCGCACGGCCATCGGTGTTGGCGTCGTCGGTGCTTTCCAGGTTCCTGGTGGACAGCCACCAGAACACGCCGCCGGCGACTGCGGCGATCAGGACCATCCCGAGGATGATCCACATCAGCGGCGAGCGGCGCTTCTTCGCAGGCGATGTCCGGTCGTCCGGCTGCCGGTCGGAGGTTGCGTCCCCACGACCCTGTTGTGGCGCACGCTCCGAAGGGCGAGCTTCGGAGACCGTCGTTGCCCCGTCGCGCGGGTGGTCGTCGTCATAGGGCATAGGTTCGGACTCCCGCGAACATTGCGCTGCAACGCCAATGGACCAGTCAGGTTGCGGTTATCTGACGCCCGCCCTCAGACCGCGAACGTCTGCGTGCGGACCAGCCGGGCATACA
>JAYTQW010000375.1:0-2503 GCA_043746535.1 Rhodospirillales bacterium | reverse complement strand
TCCGAGTCCGCGGCGAACTCGGCGGACGCCATGGTCGCGCCATGGATGCCGTCGCGGCCGGTTTTAGAGCCGACATAGATGACGGGGTTGCCGATGCCGGCGGCGGCGCTGAGGAAAATTTTGTCGGTTGCCGCGATCCCCACCGTCATGGCGTTGACCAGCGGATTGCCGTTGTAGGCCGGATGGAAGTTGATTTCCCCCCCGACCGTCGGGACGCCGACGCAGTTGCCGTAGCCGCCGATGCCGCGCACCACGCCGTCGACCACGCGCTTGGTGCGGGGGTTGTTCGGGCTGCCAAAGCGCAGAGCGTTCAGATTCGCGATCGGGCGGGCGCCCATGGTGAACACATCCCGCAAGATGCCGCCGACGCCGGTCGCCGCGCCCTGGTAAGGCTCGATGAAGCTGGGGTGGTTGTGGCTTTCCATCTTGAAGATGGCGGCCAGCCCGTCGCCGATATCCACCACGCCCGCGTTCTCGCCCGGCCCGTGGATGACCCACGGCGCCTTGGTCGGCAGGATCCTGAGCCACACCCGCGACGATTTGTATGAGCAATGTTCGGACCACATCACGCTGAACACGCCGAGTTCGGTGAGCGACGGGGTGCGGCCCATGATGGCCAGCACCCGCTCGTATTCCTCACCGCTCAACCCGAACGAGCGGGCGAGGGAAGCGTCCACCTGGGCAGCCATCACGCGACCGCCGCGATGCTGTCGAACAGCTTCTTGCCGTCAATGCCGCCCATAAGCGGGTCCACCAGATCTTCAGGGTGCGGCATCAGGCCGAGCACGCGCAGGTTGGGGGAATAGAGGCCGGCGATGTTGCGGGCGCTGCCGTTGCGGTTGGCCGCGGGCGTCGCGTCGCCCTCGGGCGTGACATAGCGGAACGCGATCAGGCCTTCGCCCTCCAGCCGGTCGAGCGTGGCGTCATCGGCGAAGTAGTTGCCGTCGCCGTGGGCCATCGGCGCGCGGAACACCTCTCCCCGGTTGAAGTGCCGCGCGTAGTCGGTATCGTTGCGCTCCACCCGCATGTGGCAGTCCATCGACAGGAAACGCAGGCTGGCGTTGCGCAGCAGCGCGCCCGGCAGCATCCCGGTCTCGGTCAGGATCTGGAAGCCGTTGCACACGCCCAGCACGTGGCCGCCGCGCTCGGCATGGGCACGCACCGCCTGCATCACCGGCGACTGCGCCGCCATCGCGCCGCAGCGCAGGTAGTCGCCGTAGCTGAACCCGCCCGGAATCACGATCAGGTCAAGGCCGGAAAGGTCGGTTTCCCGGTGCCAGATCATGCGCGGCCTGGCGCCCGCGCTGCGCTCCAGCGCGATCGCCATGTCGCGCTCGCGGTTGATGCCGGGAAAGACCACGATGCCGGCACGCATCTAGGCGAGTTCCACCCGGAAACTCTCGATCACCATATTCGCCAGCAGCTTGCGCGCCATCTCCTCGGCCTGAGCGCGCGCGGTGGCGGGGTCGGCTTCCGTGAGTTCCAGTTCGATCACCTTGCCCGCGCGCACGTCACCCACGCCGGCGAAGCCCAGGCCGTGCAGCGCCTGCCCGATGGCTTTGCCCTGCGGGTCGAGCACGCCGGGTTTCAGCATGACGGTCACGGTCGCTTTCACTGAATCGCCTCCGGCCCCTTCAAGTCCCGTACGCCCGCCTCCGGCAGAATGCCAAGGCGCTTGGCAACTTCCTGATACGCTTCCTCGACCTTGCCCAGATCGCGGCGGAAGCGGTCCTTGTCCATCTTCTCGTTGGTCTTGGTGTCCCACAGGCGGCAGTTGTCCGGGCTGATCTCGTCGGCGAGGACGATGCGCATCTCCTCGTTCTCCCACAGCCGGCCGAATTCCACCTTGAAGTCCACCAGGGAGATGCCGACGCCCAGGAACAGCCCGGTCAGGAAGTCGTTGATGCGCAGCGTCAGCGCCACGATGTCGTCGAGGTCCTGGGTGTTGGCCCAGCCGAACGCGGTGATGTGCTCCTCGCTCACCATCGGGTCGCCGAGCTGATCGTTTTTGTAATAATATTCCAGGATGCTGCGCGGCAGCCGTGTGCCTTCCGGAATGCCGAGCCGGGTGGACAGGCTGCCGGCCGCGACGTTGCGGACGACCACCTCGATCGGGATAATCTCAACCTCGCGAATCAGTTGCTCGCGCATGTTGAGCCGGCGAACGAAGTGCGTCGGCACGCCGATCTCGGCCAGCCGCAACATCAGGTACTCGCTGATGCGGTTGTTCAGCACACCCTTGCCGGTGATGACGCCCTTTTTCTGGGCGTTGAAGGCGGTCGCGTCGTCCTTGAAATATTGTACCAGCGTACCCGGTTCGGGACCTTCGAACAGGATCTTGGCTTTCCCTTCGTAGAGCTGGCGGCGGCGGGCCATGACGGGGTTCCTGTCGCGGTTCCTCGGGGGTCGTCCCCGACTCGTCGCGCAATGGGCGCACCGGCATGCCGCGCCACCGCGTGCCGGCGGCGGGGCGCGGATCTAGCAGTCAGCCGCCCAGCGTGCC
>JAYTQW010000374.1:0-2823 GCA_043746535.1 Rhodospirillales bacterium | reverse complement strand
TGTGGCACTCCGACGATGACTGGTCGCGCCGGCTGGCCGTGGGCGGCGTTCCCGCGACGGCCGCCGACGAGGCCGCCTACGATGACGCCGAGCGGCGCTTTGCCGCGCTGACCGCCCAGGCGGCGCGCGCGGCGAGAGATTGCAGCGTGGCGCAGGCGGTCTCGGCGATGGCGGACGACCCATGGCTGGCGACGGTGGAAAACTTCGAGGCGGCGCTGATCGCCGCCGCCGACAGCCGCGACCTCAGCGTGCGCGACTGCGCGCGCAACGCGTTGGATGGCGTCAACCTCAATGTGCGCGGCGGCCTGGGCGCGTTCGTGGCGCGGCGGCTGGCGCAGGCAGTGCGTCTCGCCACCCCGGTCCGCCGCATCGCCTGGGGCGGCAGCGGCGGCCGGGTCGCGGCCACCACGCGGGATGGCACGCTGCAAGCGGCGGCCTGCATCGTCACCGTCTCCACCGGCGTGCTGCGCGCCGGCGGCATCGTGTTCGACCCACCGCTGCCGGACTCGCATCTGACGGCGCTGGCCGGACTGCCGATGGGGCTGCTGACCAAGATCGGCTTTGCCGCGTCCAGCCTCGAACGACTTGGGATCGCGTCGCAAACGCAGGTGCTGAACCGGCAGCAGGCGCGGCACGCGGCGACGGTGTCGTTCATCGCCCGCCCGGCCGGGGCCGAGCATGTGGTCGGCTTCCTGGGTGGCGCCGCCGCCTGGGACATGGCCCGCGCCGGCGCCGCCGCCACCGCCGACCTTGCCCGCGAACAATGGCGCTCGGCGCTGGGCGGGGCAGTCGGCGCCACACTCGGGCCGGCGCTGGTGACCGGCTGGGCGCGCGATCCGTGGTCGCTCGGCGCCTACGCCTATGCCCGGACCGGCCACGCTAAGGCACGCGAAGCGCTGGCGCGGCCCATCGGCGGCGGACGCCTGCTGTTCGCCGGTGAGGCGGTGGCGACCGATGGCCTCGCCGGCACCGTGGGCGGCGCGTGGAACAGCGGGCGCGCGGCGGCGGCCAGCGTCGCCGCTCTGTTGCGCGCCGCATGAGCGTCGTCCTCGCGGCGCGCCCCGGCCTGCTGGGCGCGCCCGGCTTCGTCCGCCTGTGGGTCGCCGGCGGCATCGGCAGCGCGATGCTGTGGCTGGAGGTGCTGGCCGCCGCGCTGTTCACCCTGTCGGTGACCGGATCGAGCCTGGACGTGGCCATCGTCTCGGCGGCGCGCGCGGCGCCGCTGCTGGTGGTGGGCGTGCTGCTGGGGGCGGTGTCGGACGCCATGGACCGCCGCCGCATCGTCATGGTCGGCTTCCTGCTGGCCGCCGCAACGTCCGGGAGCATCGCCACGCTGGCGGCGTTTGGCCTCGTCCGGCCATGGCACCTGATTGTGTCGGCACTGGTCGGCGGCGTGGTCTACGGCACCGAGCTGCCCGCGCGCCGCCGCCTGATCGCCGAATGCGCCGGCGTCGCCAACATGCGCCGGGCCACCGCCGCCGACATCCTGACCGGCTCCGCCACGCGCGTCGCCGGGCCGCTGCTGGGCGGCTGGGCCTACGGGCAGGTCGGGCTGTTCGGCGCGTTCGCGCTCTCCGCCACGCTCAGCCTGGTGGCGGCCGTCCTGGTCGGCGGTGTCGTGAGCCGGCAGGAGGTGCGCCCCCTGGTGCTGCGCGACATCGGCCCGGAGATCGCCGCCGGCTGGGCGTTTGCGCGGCGGCAGCGTGCGGTGCTGCTGCTGCTCGGCATGACGGTGACGATGAACCTGTGCGGCTACAGCTACTCGGCACTGGTGGCGCCGCTCGGCAAGCTGGTGTTCCGGCAGGGACCGGCGATGATCGGCGTGCTCGCCGCCGCTGAGCCGGCCGGGTCGCTCGCCGCCGGGCTGGCCATTGCGCTGTGGCCGCTGCGGGGACCAAGCCTTCGCTGGTTGATCGGCGGCGCGTCGATGCTGCTGCTGGCGCTCGCCGCCGTGTCCTGGCTGGGCGAGGCGGGCGGCTCGTTCTGGCCGGTCTGCGGCGTGCTGTTCATGGGCGGCACCGGCGTCGCCGCCTATGCGGTGACACAGACCACCATCGTGCTGGACGCGACGCCACCGCCGCTGCGCAGCCGGGTGATGGGGCTGGTCAGCATGGCCATCGGCTGCTGGCCGCTCGGCATCCTGCTCGGCGGCGCGCTGACGACCGGGCTGGGCCTGCTCGGCGCGTTGCGGGCGCTGGCGCTGCTGGGCCTGACGCTGGTCGGCGGCCTGCTGCTGCTGGCGCGGCGGCGATGAGGCTTCCCGGCGGCATCCGCGACGGGCTGCGGCGCATGGGCCTGCTCGCCCGCGATGCGGACGCCGAGGGCGAGCCGTTGGCCGGCGGCGTGTCGTCCGACATCTGGCGGGTGCGCCTGCCCTCCGGCGACATCGTGGTGAAGCAGGCGCTGGCGCGGCTGCGCGTGGCCGCCGAGTGGACCGCCCCGGTCGAGCGCAACGTCTACGAGGCCCGCTGGATGCGTGCCGCCGCCGCCGTCCCCGGCTGCACGCCCACCGTGCTGGGGCACGATCCGGTCGGGTTATGCCTGGCAATGAGCTATCTGCCGCCGCAATCGCATCCGCTGTGGAAGGATCGACTACGTGACGGCGTGGCCGACGCGGCGTTCGCGGCAGCGGTCGGCGGCACCCTGGCGCGCATCCATAGCGTCACCGCCGCCGATGCGGGCGCACCCGCCCTGTTCCCCACCGACGCGATCTTCAGCGCGATTCGGCTGGAGCCATACCTGCTCGCCGCCGCCGTGGCGCATCCGGACCGGGCCGGCGCGCTGCGTGCCCTGGCGCACGACACGATGGCGAACAAGCGGGCG
>JAYTQW010000373.1:0-13908 GCA_043746535.1 Rhodospirillales bacterium | reverse complement strand
CAGCCGCGCCGCTTCCTCGATTTCCGGCGGGACCATCGACAGTCCCGACAGGAAGATCAATGCGCAGAACGGCGTCCATTGCCAGATATCCATCGTCGCAATTGCCGCGAACGCCCCGCTTGGCGAGCCCAGCCAATCGAGCGGCGCAATACCCGCCCAGCCGAAGAAAGCGTTGGCAACGCCGAAATCGCGGTTGAAAATGAGCCGGCCGAGCAGACCGACCACGGCATAGGTGGTGGCGAGCGGCACGACCAATGAGACGCGGGCAATCGTGCGCATGACCGGCCAGCCCGGCCTGTTCAGCGCCAGGGCGATCAGCAGGCCCAGCACCAACTCGATTGGCATGACGGTCATGAAGAAGCCGGCCGTGCGCAACAGCGCCGCGCTGAACGTGCCGTCGCTGACGACGGCGACGTAGTTGTCCAGGCCGACAAACGGAAAACCGTCGCGTGTCCGGGTGATGTTGTAGCGCCGCAGCGAGGTGATGAGCGCGAAGATGGTCGGGTAGATGCCGATTCCCAGCAATGCGATCACCGCCGGCGCCAAGAACCAGAACGGCGTCCAGGTGGAATGGGCCAGGGACTTCTTGCGTGCGGCCAATCGTCTCTCCCTTGCGCGGCAGCCGGAGCCGCTTGCCTGCCGCGCGTCAATGCCCTCCCGGCGTCCGACCGGAAGGGCTTGAGGCTTGCGACCGATTACTGCAACAGTTGCTTCTTGCCGCTGTAGTAACCTTCCTTGTCCAGGATGGCCTCCATTCGGGTGGAGATTTCCTTGGCGCCTTCGGTGGTGCTGACCTGACCCAGCTCCATTTTGCTGCCCCACTCGGCCACGACCTCGCTGATTGCCGGCCACGCGGGGAAACGGGGGCGGAATTCCGGCACGCCCTGCTGCCAGCTCGCCACCATCGGATCGACGAAGGAGTATTTCGCGCGGATGTCGGGCTGCTGATAGATCGCCGAACGGCCGGAGACGCCGCCAGCCTCGACATAGGCGCGCGCGATGTCCTCGCTGGTCGCCCACTGGATGAACAGCCATGCCGCCTTCTGCGCCGCTTCCGGCGCCTGGCTCGCCACCGCCAGCGAGAAGCCGCCAAGTGCCGGCAGCCGACCGGCCGGACCTGTCGGCTCCGGCGCCACGGCGAGGCAGGTGGTGATCTTGGACGTCGCCGGGTCGGCCAGCGTGCCGTAGAACGCAGACCATTCGGTGATCATCGACACCTGCCCCTGCGCCAGCGCGTTCACCGCCTCCGCATGGTCATAGCTCACGATGCCGGGCGGCATGTAGGGCAGCAACTCCTGACGGAACTTCAGGCCGGCCTGGCTTTGGGGGCTGGCGAGGTTGCTCTTGAAGTTCTTGTCGAGCAACGAGCCACCGAACGGCCACAGCATGCGCATGAAACTGTCGGCCGATTGCGTCTCGCCGCGCAGCGATTGCAGCGCATAGCCATAATGGTTCTTGCCCTTGTCCGTCAGCTTCGGCGCATAGACGTTCTTCAACTCGTCCCAGGTGGCCGGCGGCTTGTCGAAGCCGGCATCCTTGAGCTGGCACTTGTTGTAGAACAGCAGGCCGGAGTAATTGTCGAACGGCAGGCCATAGGTGGTGCCGCCCCAACTGCCGAACGCGTTCAGCAGCAATGGGAAGAAGCCCGGAAGGTTCAGCTTCGGGTCGGTGATCGCGGGATCGGAGGTGAATTTGCTGATCGGCTGGATCCAGCCGTTCTCGGCGAACTCGCCGATCCAGACCAGGTCCACCAGCGCGATGGTCAGCTCGCCCTGGCTGTTGAAGTTGAGCACTTCCTTCTCACGGGTGTTCTCATACGGCACGACCTCGTAATTGACCTTGATGCCGGTGCGCTTCTCGAAATCCGGCAACAATTTCTCGATGGCCCGGTAGCCGGGACGGTCGAGGAAGATGACGTTGATCTGTTGCCCCTTGAACGGGACCGCCGCCTTTTCCAGCGACCAATCGTCGGCCCTGGCGGGAGCGGCGGTCATGGCGCCGCTGGCCAAGGACACGGCAGCGACAGTCGCAAACAAGACTCTTTTCATCTGACGTACTCCTCCGTTAACGCGGTCGTTGCCGCACGATGAGTTTGCGTCCGTATCCGGCCCCAGGACAAGTAACGGCTATACAAGCAACGGCTATTCGACCGTCACCGACTTCGCAAGGTTGCGGGGCTGGTCCACGTCGGTGCCCTTCAGTACCGCGACATGGTAGGCGAGCAGCTGCACCGCAACGGCGTAGAGGATCGGCGCCACGAACGGGTCGACCGCCGGCAGCGTCACGGTGTCCACGGCAATCGCGCGCAGCCGGGCGGCCCCGGCGGCATCGCTGAACACCACCACCTGCCCGCCGCGCGCCGCCGCTTCCTGCAGGTTCGACGCGGTCTTGTCGAACAGCGGGCCGGACGGGGCGATGGCGACGATCGGTACGTGCTGGTCGATCAGCGCGATCGGGCCGTGCTTCATCTCGCCGGCGGCGTAGCCCTCGGCGTGGATGTAGCTGATCTCCTTCAGCTTCAGCGCGCCCTCCATGGCAATCGGGAAGCAGCCGCCACGGCCGAGATACAGCACGTCGCGCGCCTGGGCGATCCGCGCCGCGACCCGGCGGATGTCCTGCGCCTGGTCCAGCACCTCGGCGGCGCGGCCCGGCACTTCCAGCAGCGCGGCGCTCAGCCGGGCCTCCTCGGCCACCGACAGGGTGCCGCGCGCGCGTCCGGCGGCCAGCGCGAGGCAGGCCAGGACGGCGAGTTGGGCGCTGAACGCCTTGGTGCTGGCGACGCCGATCTCCGGCCCGGCCACGGTCTGCAACACCACGTCGCTGTCGCGCGCCATGCTGCTCTCGGCCACGTTCAGCACCGAGAGCACGTGCTGGCCCTGCTGCTTCAGGTAGCGCAGCGCCGCCAGCGTGTCGGCGGTCTCGCCGGACTGGCTGACCAGCAGGCCAAGCCCGCCCGCAGGCAGCGGCGGCGCGCGGTAGCGGAATTCGCTGGCCACGTCGGCGTCGGCCGGAATGCGGGCGATGCCCTCGAACCACCAGCGCCCGACCAGCCCGGCGTAGAACGCGGAGCCGCAGGCGGAGATGGTGATGCGGCTGACCGCACCGATGTCGAAAGGCATCTCCGGCAGTACCACCCCGCGCGTCGCCGGGTCGATCATCTGGTGCAGCGTGTCGCCCAGCACCGCCGGATGCTCGTGCAGTTCCTTCTCCATGAAGTGCCGGAAATTGCCGCGCCCGACCGCGGCACCCGAGGCGGCGGCGCGGCGGATGGCGCGCTCCACCGGCTCGTCGGCGGCGTCGAACACCTGCGCGCCGCTGGCCCCCAGCACCACCCAGTCGCCATCCTCCAGGTAGGAGATGCGTGGCGACAGCGGCGCCAGGGCCAGCGCGTCGGAGCCGAGATACATCGCCGCCTCGCCATGGCCCACCGCCAGCGGCGCGCCTCGGCGGGCGCCGATCAGCAGGCCAGGGTAGCCGGCGAACACCACCGCCAGCGCGTAGGCGCCGTGCAGGCGGGCGAACGCGGCCCCGGCCGCCTCCTGTGGCGTCATCCCGGCCTGGAGCTGGAGATCGATCAGTTGCGCGACCGTCTCGGTGTCGGTCTCGCTGGCGAACACCTGCCCGGCCGCTTCGAGTTCGGCGCGCAGTTCGGCGTAGTTCTCGATGATGCCGTTATGCACGACGGAGACGCGGGCAGTCCCGTGCGGGTGCGCGTTGGCCTCGGTCGGCGCGCCATGCGTGGCCCAGCGGGTGTGGCCGATGCCGGTGGTGCCAGCGAGCGGGCTGGCCTCCAGCACGGCGGCGAGGTTGGCGAGCTTTCCCGGCGCGCGGCGGCGCTCGATCCGCCCGCCGTCCAGCGTGGCGATGCCGGCGCTGTCGTAGCCGCGGTATTCCAGCCGGCGCAGCGCCTCCAGGATAACCGGGGCGGCCGGACGTGCGCCGACGACGCCGATGATGCCGCACATCAACGGTCTCCCTTTTTGCGGGCGGCGCGGAACTGCGCCGCGCGCCCTGGCTTGGCGACCTGGCGGGCGCGTCCGAACGCCATCGCGTTCGCCGCCACGTCCTCGGTGATGACGCTACCGGCGGCCACGAACGCGCCGTCGCCGATATGCACGGGCGCCACCAGCACGGCGTCGCTGCCGACGAACACGCCGCCCCCGATCACCGTGCGGCTCTTGGTGAAGCCGTCGTAGTTGCAGGTGATGGTGCCGGCGCCGATGTTGCTGCCGGCGCCGATGTCGGCATCGCCCAGGTAGCTGAGATGGTTCGCCTTGGCCCCGGCCCCGAGCCTGGTTGCCTTCAACTCGACGAAGTTGCCGACATGGGCGCCCGCCTCGACCACCGTGCCGGGGCGCAGCCGGGCGAACGGGCCGATGACGGCGCGCGGGCCGACCGCGCAGCCCTCCAGATGGGAGAAGGCGCGTATCTCGGCGCCCTCGGCCACGGTCACGCCGGGTGCGAACACCACGTTCGGGCCGATGGTCACGTCCGCCGCCAGCATGGTGTCGGCGGAGAGGAACACCGTCTGCGGCGCGGTCATGGTGACGCCGGCCTCCATTGCGGCGGCGCGCAACCGGGCCTGTACGACGGCCTCGGCGTCGGCCAGTTCGGCGCGCGAGTTGATGCCGCGCAGCTCGTCGTACGGCGCCTCCACCGCGCCCACCCGGCGACCGGCGGCGCGGGCCAGGGCCACCAGATCGGTCAGGTAGTACTCGCCCTTTGTGTTGTCCGGCCGCACCGCAGCGAGCCAGGCCGCCATGTCGGACGCGGGGCCGCACAGCACGCCGGCGTTGCACAGGCCGACTTCGCACTCGGCCTCCGATGCGTCGGCGAACTCGACGATGCGCGCGACGCTGCCGTCCGCCACGATCACCCGGCCATAGCGGGCGGGATCGGGCGGGCGCATCGCCAGCAGTGCCAGGCCGACACCGGGCGCCCGCCGCGCCGCCAGCAGCCGCCGCAAGGTCGCCGCCGAGATCAGCGGGTTGTCGCCGTACAGCACCGCCACATCGCCATTGCCGAACTGGCCCGCCGCCTGCCGCGCCGCGTGGGCGGTGCCGAGCCGCTCATGCTGTACCACCACCGGATGCGGCTGCGCCACCTGCGCCAGCGCCGGCATGTCAGGGCCCACGACGACGACGACGCGGCCGAACACGCCGGAGCAGCTTTCGATCAGGTGCGCCAGCATCGGCCGGCCGGCGATCGGGTGCATCGCCTTGGGCAGCGACGATTTCATGCGGGTGCCGAGGCCGGCGGCGAGGATGATGGCGGTCGCCGGTTCTGATACAAGACGAGCTGGTCCAGGCGGGGCCGGGTCATGGGTCATGCTGTCCGAGGTAGCGGTCGCATATGCCGCGTGTCAAAGCCCACGCATTCAAACTTCGTTGCAGGTCGATACAAGCATTCCATGACCCCGCCCGGCACCTTGGTATTCGACCTCGATGGCACCCTGGTCGACTCCGTGCCCGACCTTGCGGCGGCGCTGAACCGGCTGCTCGCCCGGCGCGGCCTGATGCCGTTCGACGCCGCTGGCGTCACCGGCATGGTCGGCGACGGCGTGCCGGCCCTGGTCGGCCGCGCCTTCGCCGCGCGCGGGGTTGCCGAGGATGCTGCCGCGTTGCCCGAGTTCCTGGCCGACTATACGCCCCATGCCGCCGTCGCGACGCGGCCGTACCCGGATGTGACCGAGACCCTGGCGACGCTGGCGGCGGCAGGCTGGCGCATGGCCGTCTGCACCAACAAGCCGGAGGCGGCGGCGCGCGCGGTGCTGGGCGCGTTGCGGCTGGACCGCTGGTTCGCGGCGGTCGGCGGCGGCGACAGCTTTGCCGTGCGCAAGCCCGACCGGGGGCACCTGCTGGCGACCCTGGCGGCGGCGGGCGGCGATCCCGCGCGGGCGGTGATGATCGGCGATCACCACAACGACGTGGCGGCGGCGCAAGGCGCTGGGGTGGCGAGCATCTTCGCCGCATGGGGATACGGGCCGCTCGAGGCCGGACGCGAGGCCGGCGTCATCGTGCCGCGCTTCGCCGCCCTGCCCGCCGCCATTGCCGCCCTCAGCCGGAGAACATGATCCGCGCGCCCGCTGAGCGTATCAGCGCGCCGACAGCCCGGATGTTGCGACCGGCACGCCGCGCCACTGCTTGAACCAAGCGGCGAACCGGGGAATGCCCACCGCCAGCGAGGTGCCCGGCGTGAACCCGGTCAGCGCGTGCAGCAGCGACACGTCGGCGAGCGTCTCCGCCACATCGGCGGCCGGGCGCGGCGCGTGCAGCATCACGGCGCGGCGGCCCAAGGATTGTTCGAGCAGGGCGATCAGGTCGGATACGCGCTCGCTGCTGGTGTTGCCGATGTTGAACAGGCGCGGCGGCTCTCCGGCGGCGGGCGGACGGTCGAGGCAACCGAGCACGCCGGCCACGATATCGTCGATGTAGGTGAAGTCACGCCGTACCTCGCCGCCATCGTACACGGTGATCGGCTCGCCGCGCAGGATCGCCTCGGCGAAGCTGAAATAGGCCATGTCGGGGCGGCCCCACGGACCATACACGGTGAAGAACCGCAGGCCGGACATCGGCAGGCCGAACAGGTGGTTGTAGGCGTGGCTCATCAGCTCGTCGGCGCGCTTGGTGGCGGCGTACAGCGAGAGCGGCGTGTCGCAGCGGTCGGCTTCGGTGAACGGCAGCGCAACACTGCCGCCATAGACCGAGGAGGAGCTGGCATAGACCAGATGGCGCAGGCCGGACCCCAGCCCGCGCGCCAACTCCAACATCACCAGATGGCCGAGCAGGTTGGCGCTGGCGTAGGCGAACGGCGCCTGCAACGAGTGGCGCACGCCGGCCTGGGCGGCAAGATGCACGATGCGGTCGATGCCGGGGTTGGCCGCCGCCAACGCCGCCATCGCTGTCCGGTCGGCAATGTCGGCGGCCGCGAAGCTGAAGCCTGGCCGGCCGCGCAGCCGATCCAGCCGCGCCGCTTTCAGGGCCGGGTCGTAATAGGGGTTGAGGTCGTCGACGCCGACCACCTCCTCGCCGCGATCGAGCAGGGCCGCCGCCACGTGGAAGCCGATGAAGCCAGCCGCGCCGGTCAGAAGGATTGCCATATGTAATGCTCCCGCCCTGCACACTCATTGCCGAGGCGGCCCGCGAAGTCCAGCAGGCTCACTTGACCAGGTACATCACCGTGTCGCCAACCCAGCCGGTGTGGAAGCTGACCCGGACCGGCACCATCGGCCCACCCGGCGCCAGGCTGGCCAGCCACACCGAGCCGTGCTGCGGCCGCGACACGCGCGCGCGGTTGTCGCTGAGCTTGAAGCCGGCCAGTTCGGTGCCGGTGAAATCGCAGCGCAGCGTCGATCCCTCGAACACCGAGCGCGACGTCGCCGGCAGTGTCTCGGGACCGACCGTGTGCGCCACGATCTCGGACAGCCGGCGGCCATCGAACACGCGGGCGTGGCCGTCGCAGTTGCCGTTGTCGGCGACGCGGTGCAGCAGCGCCATCATGGCGCTGAGCGAATCTATGGTGTTGGCCTGCAACGGCTGCTCCACCGGCTCGCGGCCATCGGCGTCGTCCGGCAGCCGGGTGGTGATGCTGGGCTGACCGTCGCGGTAGCTCAGCGTCATGCGATGCGGCTCGCCATTGAACACGCCACGGGTGTTGTAGAGATCGGGCCTGGCGGCATCGCCGATCCACCTTCCATGCACCTCGGAAGTGGTCTCGGTATGGGCGAGCACGTTGACCACGCCCAGCGTTTGCAGATTGAGGCTGGCCTCATAGCCCTGCCGGCCGATCACCAGGTCAGCGGCCAGGTCCACCACCCGGAAACCAGCGGCGAAGCCGATAAAATGCAGCCGCGTCGATTGCGCCCAGGCGGCCGGCGGCGCGCATAGCGAGGCGAATGAAACAAGGAGGACGGCGAGTCTCTGCATCATCATTAAACTGGCCGAGACAACCACGCCGCGCAAGTTACGGAGTGCGCAGCAGACGGTAGATGCGCGGGTGAGATGACTTACCTGTGCGTCTTGTCTATCAAGCGGGAACCTGACCGCTATAAGGACCATGCTTTGCCCGAACACCGTCGCCTGATGGCTGCCGCCCTGCTGCTGCCGGTGGCCGTGCTGGCCGGCTGCGGGCCGAGCTACTCGCCCGACACCTATGCCAGCCGCGCCGTGCAGCAGGCCAACAAGGTCGACCAGGGCGTCATCGTCGGCGTGCGTGAGGTGGCGCTCAGCGCCGACACCACGGTCGGCACCGTCAGCGGGGCGGCGGCGGGCGGCATCATCGGCGCGCAGACGCCGGGCGGCAGCATCGGCTCGGCGTTCGGCGCCCTCGGCGGCACCGTGGTCGGCGGGCTGGTGGGGACGGTGGTGCAGTCCAGCGTCGGCGACAAGCACGGCTACGAGTACATCGTGCGCAAGAGCAACGGCGACATGCTGTCGGTGACCCAGGTCGACACCACGGCGCTCGCCCTCGGCCAGAAGGTGCTGCTGATCTCCGGCAACCAGGCGCGCATCGTCGCCGACTATACGGTGCCCACGCCGACGCCGGTCATCGCCGTCATGCCTCCAGCGGTGGATACGCCGCCAGAGGTCGCGCCCACGCCCGCCGTCGTCACCGCGACGCCACTGGCCCCGCCGGTCATTGCGACGCCCGTTGCGACCGTGGCGAACCCAGGTGCCGGGCCGGTGGTTAACCTGCCGAGCGTCCCCATCACACCCTGATCCCAGGAGCCGCATCCCCGATGGCCAACCACCCCGCCTTGACCCCTGGCCGCGCCGCCGTCATCACCGGAGCCGCCAGCGGCATTGGCCTCGCCGCAGCCCATGCCCTGGCCGAACTCGGCATGAACCTGCTGCTAGCCGACATCGACGGCGCGGCACTGGACCAAGCCGCCGAGCAGATCGCCGGCAACACCGGACGCCCGATCACCATCCGCGCCCGCCGCACCGATGTCAGCCAGGCGGGCGACATGGCCGCGCTGTGCGACGACGCCTATGAGACCTGGGGGGACGTGGCATTCCTGATGAACAACGCCGGCGTCGAGGGCGGCGGCGGCCTGTCCAGCGGCCTGACGGCGTGGCACCGCATCATCGACACCAACCTATGGGGCGTGGTCCACGGCATGCAGGCGTTCGCAGCGCGCATGGGCGCACAGGGCAACGCGGCGGCGATCGTCAACACCGGCTCCAAGCAGGGCATCACCTGCCCGCCCGGCGACACCGCTTACAACGTCAGCAAGGCCGGCATCAAGGTGGTGACGGAAGCGCTGGCGCACGACCTGCGCCAGATGCCGGGCAACCAGGTCAGCGCGCACCTGCTGATCCCCGGCGCCACCTTCACCGGCTTTAGCCGCGCGCATGGCGTGACCGAAAAGCCGTCCGGCGCGTGGACCGCCGAGCAGGTGGCCGGGTTCATGCTCACCGGCATGGCGGCGGGCGATTTCTACATCCTGTGTCCCGACAACGACGTGACCCGCGCCACCGACGAGCGCCGCATCGCCTGGGCTGCGGGCGACATCGTCCACAACCGGCCGCCGCTGTCACGCTGGCACCCCGACCACGCGGCGGCGTTCGCGGCGTTCCTCGAACAGGGGTGACGCTGGCAGGGGTGACGCTGGACGAGCGCGGGCGCAGCACCTATGCACGCCTGCCAAGCATGGGTCGGGAGTCAGGCACGATGCGCACTGCGGTCATCACCGGCATCACCGGCCAGGACGGCGCCTACCTGGCGGAACTGCTGCTGGGGCACGGCTACCGGGTGATTGGCATGATGCGCCGCTCGGCTTCGTCCGACGTCATCGGCGAGCGGCTGCGCTGGCTCGGCATCCTAGACCGGGTGGAGTTGGTCGAGGGCAACATGACCGACCTGTCCAGCCTGATCCGGCTGGTGCAGGAGTACGCCCCCGACGAGGTGTACAATCTGGCCGCACAGAGCTTCGTGGCGGCATCCTGGCAGCAGCCGTTGCTGACCGGCACCGTCACCGGCATGGGGGCGGCCAACATGCTGGAGGCGGTGCGCATCGCCCGGCCCCAGGCACGGTTCTATCAGGCGTCGTCCAGCGAGATGTTCGGCCTGATCCAGGAGCCGGTGCAGACGGAGCGCACGCCGTTCTACCCGCGCAGCCCGTATGCGGCGGCCAAGCTGTACGCGCACTGGATGACAGTGAACTACCGCGAGAGCTTCGGCATGCACGCGAGTTCGGGCATCCTGTTCAACCACGAAAGTCCGCTGCGCGGCATCGAGTTCGTCACCCGCAAAGTCACCGACGGGGTGGCGCGGATCAAGCTGAACCTGGCCCGCGAGCTGACCCTGGGCAACCTTGAGGCGACCCGCGACTGGGGCCACGCGCGTGACTACGTGCGGGCGATGTGGCTGATGCTGCAACAGGACACGCCGGACGACTACGTGATCTCGACCGGGCGCACCACCAGCATCCGCGACCTGTGCCGCATCGCTTTCGGTCATGCCGGGCTGAACTTTGAGGAATTCGTGGTGTCGCACGACCGGCTGCGCCGCCCAACCGAGGTGGACGTGCTGCGCGGCGACAGCGCCAAGGCGTTCAAGGCGTTCGGCTGGGCACCGACCATATCGCTCGAAGACCTGGTGGCCGAAATGGTGGACGCCGACCTTGCCCGCCATCGCGCGCAAATGGCGCGGTAGCGGGCTGGATGGTCCGGGGCCGCGCGTGACGCCGCGCCGGATCCTGGTCACCGGCGCCTCCGGCTTCGTCGGCGGCCACTTGGTGCCAGCACTGGCCGCCGCCTTCCCCGATGCCATGCTGACCGCCACCGCGACCGATCCAGGGCCAGGCCAGGTGACGCTGGACGTGACCGACGCCGGAGCGGTGGCGGCGCTGGTGGGCATGCTGCGGCCGGACGCCTGCGTCCACCTCGCCGCCATCGCCGCGATCCCGGCGGCGCGGCGCGACCCGGACCTGGCGTGGCGGGTCAATCTCGGCGGCACGCTGAACCTGGCGCGGGCGATTCTGGCGGGCGCACCCAAATGCCGGCTGCTGTTCGTCTCCAGCGCCGATATCTACGGCGCCAGCTTCCGCAGCGGCCAGGCATTGGACGAGGGCGCGGTGGTGGCGCCGCTGAACACCTATGGCGCCACCAAGGCGGCAGCCGACCTGGCGCTGGGGGCGATGGCGAACGACGGCCTGCTGGCGCTGCGGGCGCGGCCGTTCAACCACACCGGCGCCGGCCAGTCGGACAGCTTCGTGGTCGCGGCGTTCGCCCGCCAGGTGGCGCGGATCGAGGCCGGGTTGCAGCCGCCGGTGGCGCAGGTGGGCGCGCTGCACCCGTGGCGGGACTTCCTCGACGTGCGCGACGTGTGCGCGGCCTACGTCGCCTGCCTGCAGCCGGACGCCACATGGCCGGCGGACGGCATCCTCAACATCGCATCCGGCCTCCCGCGCCGGGTCGGCGACGTGCTGGGCGACCTGATCGCCGCCGCCGGCATCGACGCCCGGATCGAGACCGCGCCGGGGCTGTTGCGCGCCGGCGACATCGCCACTGCCACCGGCGACGCTGGTCGCGCCCGCGCCATGCTGGGCTGGGCGCCACAGGTCGCGTGGGAGCGGACCATCGCCGCCGTGCTGGACGATTGGCGGGCGCGGGTGCGGGCCTGACTGCCTGCGGCGAGGCTTGCGTCGGATCGGTGAACCCCGTAGATCGTCGCCATCCGCGATTTGGGATGGGCGCGTAGCTCAGCGGTAGAGCATCGCCTTCACACGGCGGGGGTCACAGGTTCAATCCCTGTCGCGCCCACCATCCCGGCCCAATCCATTTTCCTGCGAGGCGCCGATGGGTCAAAGTCATGGGTGAAAGTCTGGAACGCGCGCAGGAGGGCATGGAACATGCCCACGAGGCGCACGAGCATGGCGACGGCGGCGCAAGGCGCATCGCCATCGGCATCTCGGTGCTGGCCGCCGCCCTGGCCTTGGCCGAGATGCAGGAGAAGGGCGCCCAGAACGCCTATATGACGCGCCATATCGAGGTCAGCGACGACTACGCCTTCTATCAGGCCAAGACGCTGCGCGCGAACCTGTACACAACCGAGGCCGACACGCTGGCCAGCCTGCCCAACGCCGCCGATCCGGCGGTCCGCGCCCGCATCGACGCCGCCCGCGCCATCGCGGCCCGGCTGGAGAACGACGACAAGACGCAGGGGCGCAAGCAGTTGCTGGCGCAGGCGGAGGCGCACAAGCGGCAGCGCGAGGCGCAGTTCCACCGCTACGAGCTGTTCGAGATCGTGGTCGGCGCGTTGCAGATCGCCATCGTGCTGGCCTCCGTCTCCGTGGTCACGCGCATCCGCTCGCTGGCATGGGGCGCCGGCGCGATCGGGGCTGGCGCGATCGTGGCGGGAGTGCTCATTTCCCTAGCGGTCCTGTGATCGCCCTCCAGCGAAGGCAGGCCCCGCCGTGACGACTAAGCGACCGAACATCCTGATCCTGATGGCCGACCAGATGACGGCCGGCATCCTCCCCGCCTACGGCAACACCGTCGCCCGCACGCCGCACCTGGACGCGCTGGCCCGCGACGGCGTGGTGTTCGAGAGCGCCTACTGCAACAGCCCGCTCTGCGCGCCGTCGCGCGCCGTGTTCATGTCGGGGCGGCTGCCCTCGGCGACCGGAGCCTACGACAACGCCGCCGACTTCCCGGCGCAGGCGCCGACCTTCGCGCATGTGCTGCGCGCCGCCGGCTACCGCACCATCCTGACCGGCAAGATGCACCTGTGCGGACCGGACCAGTTGCACGGGTTCGAGGAACGGCTGACCACCGATATCTACCCGGCCGACTTCGGCTGGACCCCGGACTGGTCGCAGCCGGACGTGCGGCCGGAGTGGTATCACAGCATGGACAGCGTGACCCAGGCGGGTCCGTGCGTGCGCACCAACCAGCTCGATTTCGACGAGGAGGTGATGTCCACCGCCCGGCAGAAGCTGTTCGACATCGCCCGCCAGCCGGACCCGCGCCCGTTCTGCATGGTGGTGTCGCTGACCCACCCGCACGACCCATTCACCATCACGCAGCCATACTGGGACCGCTACGCTGACGCCGAGATCGACCGCCCCACCGTCGCCGACGCGCCGCGCGACCCGCACAGCGCACGCCTGCGCCACGTCATCGGGCTGGACCTGCAGGGCGTCACCGAGGCGCAGGTGCAGGCGGCGCGGCGGGCGTACTACGGCGCGGTGTCGTTCGTGGACGACCAGCTCGGCGCCATCCAGGCGACGCTGGCCGAGACCGGCATGGCCGGCAACACCATCATCGTCGTGCTGTCCGACCACGGCGAGATGCTTGGCGAGCGCGGGCTGTGGTTCAAGATGAGCTTCTTCGAGGCCGCCTGCCGCATCCCGCTGATTGTCCACGCCCCCGCCCGCTTCGCCCCCGGCCGGGTCGCGGCGTCGGTGTCGCTGGTGGATATGCTGCCGACGCTGGCCGATCTTGCCGGGGCCGCGCCGGCCGTCGCCGCCGACGGGCACAGCCTGCTGCCGCACCTACTGGGGGCGGAGGGCCATGACGGCGTGACCGGCGAGTACCTGGCCGAGGGCGTGGTCGCGCCGATGCTCATGCTACGCCGGGGCACGCTGAAGTTCATCCACGCACCCGGCGATCCCGACCAACTGTTCGATCTCGCCACCGACCCGCATGAGCTGACCAACCTAGCCACCGAGGCCACCGCCGCTCCCTGGTTGGCCGAAATCGCCGCGCGCTGGGACTTGCCGAGGCTGCATGCCGACGTGCTCGCCAGCCAGCGACGCCGTCAGTTCGTCAACGCGGCGCTGAATGCCGGCGTGGCCACCGCGTGGGACCACCAACCGGTGCGCGACGCCCGGCAGATGTATGTGCGCAGCCACATGAAGCTGGACGACATCGAGGCGATGGCGCGGTTTCCGAGGGTGCCTTA
>JAYTQW010000372.1:0-3742 GCA_043746535.1 Rhodospirillales bacterium | reverse complement strand
ACGGCTATAGCGTGGCCCGTCGCGCTCGAACGCGGCCAGCACCGCGGCCTCGACCTCCGCGCGCAGCAAGGGATCACCCTTGTTCATAGGTAGATTCCGCTCTGGGTCTCATCTGATCTCGTTCAAGTCTCATTGTCTCGTCTGCCGGTGGTGCATGGCGCCATTATCCGTCACGACCTTGCAGGCGCAACCGGATGCGCAAGGCAGGCTAGGTCGAAGTGATGGTGTGCTGTGATCCGATCCAAATCCGGTAATCCGACTATCGCGTCACGACCTGGACTGGCGGCCGATGAGAGTGGCCGGTGCTGGTCGGCCATGGGCGCGCATCCCGATGAGAGGAGCGGCATTGGTTCCATCGCTGCCCGACCCCGACGTTCCCGGGAGCGGGCCAGCGGGCCTCGGCCGTAAAGCCCGTTATGCGCGACCAGGTCGACTTCGACGTCGCCAGGTGCCGGGTTGTCCCAACCATCGGAGGTCCGTACGGGATGCTGGGGCGTAGCGCGGAGGGAGACGAGCGGCGGCGAGCGCCCGCTCCTGTCAGCCCGTTCGCTTGCTTCAGGGCACGGTCGATCGTCGCGGCGCTGTTCGCCAGCGGCCACGTCCGGAACTTGGGGGCCAGTTGGCGATGGCCGTGCCGTTCCATGCTTTCGACCAGGAGCGGCACCATCGGGCGCAGCCGCTTGCCACAGATCCGGTCGGACGCCTTCCGCGACACGATGAGCGACTCGCGCGCGGCGCCGTCATGCATGCGGCGGCTCGGTCGCGGACCGGAAACCGGCATGTGCCTCCGGCCCGCAGCACCAGCGTTGCGTGCTTGCGATGGAACCCCGTCACTGCAGTGAACTCGTCCAGAATACGGCCATGGTCAGCCCTGATCCCCACGGCATATCGCGCCACGACCGCCGCCGGTGCGGGGCGGGCTGCTTCCCGCGTTTTTCCAGCACATCCCCTGATCTCACCCCGGACCACAGCCACCGTGCCGAGGCCGATGTTCTCGCTCCCTCGCTCGACGTGTCCGATCAGCACGCGCAAGTCGCGGCTAAAGGGCGGCTCCCATTTGGGGATCAGGGCCAACAGTTTCGCATTCGCCCGGCGGGTGACGGCGCCTACCATGGCACATCCGCCGACAGCTCGATCTCTGGCGCTCCCTCCGGCTCGGCGGTGGCGTCGATGTCGTCGTGCTGGAACTCCTCGCGTGGTGGCATCAGCGGGAGGGGCGGCAGATCCTCGATAATGCCGCGCCGCACCAGCCAGTCGGTTTTGTTTCCTGCTTGCGTGGCGCGAACCGGGCCTTGTTGCGGCTGGCCTGTTCCCGGCAATGGTTCCGCCATGTGGCGCTCCAGTCCAGCTTGCGCCCCCCCGCCCCAGGCCGGGCGAGCCAGTAGTCGCGAAAGGCATCGGCCTCCTTCGTCGCATTGAGCCCGGCGTTCCCGGCAAACGCGCTGCAGGCCGGGTCTGGCCACCAGTCCTCCGGCAGCCGGGTGCCGCGCGACGCATCCGCCGGGCGCTTCGCCTTCACCGCGGCCGGGACCGGCACTGGAGCGGGATCGGGTGGCGCGGGATCGGCGAGGACGGCCACGGGTGGGGCGACGGGCGGGGCAGTGGGCGTCGCCGTGGCAGCCGCCTCGAACACATCGGCCTCGACGGCCTCCGCTCCGGGCTGCGTCATCATCGTGGCGAAGCCGGCGGCGCCGTATTTTTTGGAATCCGCGCCAGCGGATTCTTTTACTCTTTCTTGCTTAGAGTCTGAAGGTGAAGGTGAGGAGTATTTCGTTCGTAATACGTCCGAATATACGTTCGTATCGGTCATGTCGCTGATATCGTTGAAAACACCCCCCTATTCTTGCTCCACCTCGTGCTCGCGGAATCTGCCGCTTTATGGCTCTTTTCTCGCGCAAGCCCGCGTTCCCGGGCCAGCCGCATCTGCATCAGCCTACCATCCACCAGGGTAAAGAACGGCAGGATCACCGGCGCGATATGCGATCGCCAGCGCGCCGGCGTGCAGCGGCAAATTTTCGCCAGGAGATTCTCACCAGCCGGAATCACGCCGCGCCGCCATTGGTGCATCAGCAGGTGCAGGTAGGATCCCGATTGCTCCATGCTGAGATGCTCCGTGGCCCCGAGATAGTCGCCAATCACCAGCGGCATCCATGCGTCAGCGGAACTCAAGCTCGACCTCCTCGAAGGATTTCAGTGCGCAGACTCGCCGCGCTTGATCTGGACGGAGTGATAAGCAGACCGCAGGTGCGCGGGATCGTCATCGGCGATCAGGCCGAGGCCGTAGGGCATTTGCAGGCTGGCCACCGCTTGCTGCCAAGCGGCGGCAGATGGACGGGGCCGGGCGGCAGCAGCACGTCGGCCAGCTTCTTGGCGCCGCCAACCAGATTGTCATGATCGGGCGGGTGATGAAGCGCGGCTGGCGCGCGACGACCTCCACCGGGTAGCCGGCGGCTTCCGCCGCCATCGGCATGGGGAGCCGGACGCCGGGCAGGATGAGGGCGGAGACAGCGGCCTTGATGTCGGAGTGAGACCTCGGGCGGCGTTGACAGCCAGCGCCGCAATCGTCCTATCAAGGCAATCTTGATAAGGGGCGCTCATGACCATGCAGAACCACCGTTGGCGCCGTCTTGCGGACGCCGCCAGCCATGCCTTGGATGTTCATGCCGATCAGGTCCGCAAGGGCGCCAACACCCCCTATATCGGGCATCTGTTTGGCGTGGCCGGGCTCGTGCTGGAATACGGTGGCGACGAGGATCAGGCCATCGCCGGTCTGCTGCACGACGCGATCGAGGATGTCGGCCCCGCGCAGGAGGCGATCATCACCGCGCGCTTCGGCGCCCGCGTGGCTGCCATCGTGCGCGGATGCACGGACGCGGACACGTTCCCCAAGCCGCCCTGGCTGGAGCGAAAAGCGGCTTACCTGCGCCACCTGCAGCATGCCAGCCGGGACATCCTCCTGGTGAGCGCCGCCGACAAGCTGCACAACGCGCGCGCCATCGCCGCTGACTTGCGTGCTGTCGGTCCGGTCGTCTTCGAGCGGTTCAAGGCCGGCAAGGATGGCACGCTGTGGTATTACGGTGCGCTGGCCGACACGTTCACCCAGGTGTTGCCCGGACCGTTGGCAGTGGAACTGGCGCAGGCAGTGTGGGTGATGCGCGAGCTTGCCCCTGTTCGCCAGGTTGAATTCTCCGATCCCGCGTAGGCGGGCGTGGAAGCTGTCATGGACCGCGACCAGACCTAGCGATCTGTGGGTGATGTTGACCCGTCGGGTAGCGCCGACCAGGGCGAGGTGCACCCCCCTCCCGCTGCCGGCCTAATCCTGCGTCACCACCCATTGTGCTTTTCGTCAATTGTGCTACTCCATGTAGAAGATACCGGCGCCCAGGCCATGTCGCGCTGACCGCCTTCATACGATGACGCCCTGGTGGGAACAGGCTTCGGCCGACAGACCGCACAGCGTCTTGGCAGATATGGCAACGTGACGAAAAGCTCGGCCTCATGGGTCGGGCAGGAGCAGGTAGTCATACCTGCAAGGTGCTCCGGTTGGTCGTATGGCCGGGGTCACACCTCCGCTGCTGCCAGCGATGGCAAAGCATCCGACCGCGCAGCAATGCACAGGGCGACAGGGTAACCCCGTCCTGAGGGCCAGAACTAACGAAACGCCCGGATTTGACAGATAGCGGGACAAAGCCGGAACGGGTTGGGTTGAGAATTCAGACTGTCCGTGGGTTTTGTTGTTCTA
>JAYTQW010000371.1:0-6525 GCA_043746535.1 Rhodospirillales bacterium | reverse complement strand
ACGGCTATAGCGTGGCCCGTCGCGCTCGAACGCGGCCAGCACCGCGGCCTCGACCTCCGCGCGCAGCAAGGGATCACCCTTGTTCATAGGTAGATTCCGGTCTGGGTCTCATTTGGTCTCGTTCAAGTCTCATTGTCTCGTTTGCCGATGGTGCATGGCGCCATTATCCGTCACGACCTTGCAGGCGCAACCGGATGCGCAAGGCAGGCCAGGTCGGAGTGATGGTGTGCTGTGATCCGATCCAGATCCGGTAGTCCGACTATCCCGTCACGACCTGGGCGGCGGCCGATGAGAGTGGCCAGTGCTGGTCGGCCATGGGGGCGCATCCCGATGAGGGGAGCGGCATCGAACGCTTGGTTCCATCGCTGCCCGACCCCGACGTTTCCGGGAGCGGGCCCCGGCCGTAGGCCCGCTATGCGCGACCAGGTCGACTTCGACGTCGCCAGGTGCCGGGTTGTCCCAACCATCGGAGGCCCGTATTGGGATGCTGCGGCGTAGCGCAGAGGGAGACGAACGGTGTCGGGCGCTCCCTCCTGTCAGCCCGCTCGCTTGCTTCAGGGCACGGTCGATCGTCGCGGCGCTGTTCGCCAGCAGCCACGTCCGGAACTCGGGGGCCAGCTGGCGATCGCCGTGCCGTTCCATGCTTTCGACCAGGAGCGGCACCATCGGGCGCAGCCGCTTGCCACAGATCCGGTCGGACGCCTTCCACAACACGATGAGCGCCTCGCGCGCGGCGTCGTCATGCATGCGGCGGCTCGGTCGCGGACCGGAAACCGGCCATGGGCCTCCGGCAGCGGGTGCCGCGCGAGGTATCCTCCGGGCGCTTCGCCTTCACCTAGGCCGGGACCGGCGCTGGAGCGGGATCGGGTGGCGGTTTGGGCAAGGTGGAGACGGGCGGGGCGGTAGGCGTCGCCGCAGCGGCCGCCATGAACACGTCCACCTCGTCGGCATTTGCTTCCGGCTGCGTCATCATCGTGGTGAAGCCGGCGACGCTGTATTTTTTGGAATCCGCGCCAGCGGATTCTTTTACTCTTTCTTGCTTAGAGTCTGAAGGTGAAGGTACAGCCCGCGCGTCAGGTATGCCGCAGGTATATACTAAGGTATCATTTACTTCGTTGTTTTCGTTAGAAACTAACCCCTCAGTTGGAATCCAACGGCTGCGAATTTTCGTTGAAAAATATTGTGACTTTTCGCCAGCCTTTCGGCGCTCCCGCTGCAGCCTGGGCTGCACCAGCGCCCCGTCGGCCACGGTGAAGAAGGCCAGCACCTTCGGCCCGATCCTGTTTCGCCAGCGCGTCGTGGTGCAGCGGCAGAGCCGCGCCAGTGACCCCTCATCGGCGGGCACCGACCCGGCGCGCCACTGGTGCATGAGCAGGTGCACATACGCGCCCGACTGTTCCATCGTGAGGTGGCTCGTTGCCCCCAAGTAGTCGCCGATAACCAGCGGCATCCATGCGTCAGTGGAACTCATGCTCGACCTCCTCGATAAGGATTTCAGTGCGCGGTGACTCGCCGCGCTTGATCTGGACGGAGTGATAGGCGGACCGCAGGTGCTCGCGGCCGTCGTCGGCGATCAGGCCCTTATTTTGCTGCCAGCGGATTCCAGCTTTTCACGCCGCGCAGATCGACCTTTCGGTCGCCAGCGTGCGTAATCCGATGCAACGTGATCACTGATTCCGTTTATGGGAGGCTATCCCGCCGCCGCCATCCGATTGCAGGTGCTCGACCAGCGCCTTGTCCGGGCAGGACGGCGATCCTTGTCGCGGCTGCAGTTGCCCTCGAGCGGACGCTCTGGGTGGCGTGTTAGCGGCCGGCGCGTGGCCGCAACCGCGTCACGCTGGCACTCTGCGCCACGAATGGCGTCCACCCAACGATGGTCCGGGCGCAGTCGCGGGCCTGATCATTGCTTGTGATGGCCGAGAACCGGCGGCGCAGTTCGATCGCGGCCGAGAACTCACCGCCCTGATCGAAGGCGGCGCGAATGGCGACGGCATCGGCCTCAGTCACGATGAACATGCATAGGAAGATGGGGGCGCCCGTCCGGAGCGGCAAGCTGGCGCTGCGGCTTCTCGTAAGCAACGTGTGCGATGTCGGCCGACGTCGATCGGGCCGACCGGTCTGGGCTGGCGAGCTTTGCCGAGGCGGGCAATCAGGTCAGTCCTTGCGGCTTCGCCGGAGGTGCTCAACTGTCGCGCCGTCGGCAACGGGAACACCGCTACCGGCTTTCAGGCAATCGTTCGATCAGCACCGGGATGGCCTGCGGGAGGAGTAAGAGCCGAGCCTGACCGTTATGCGCAGGGTGACCGGCATCCCTGGTTCGGTTCATGGGTTGCATGCAAACAATCGCCGATGCTGGTGCATATGCTGCAGCATCAGCTATCGTGTTGTAATCGCTTAAAACTACCCCATGACTCTGCTTCCAGATAGCGCTGATAAAGTGCCAGCTACCGCCGATACATTGCGTGATCAAAAGAAACGGCCGCTTATATTGACCGCCGGTCAAGGGATCTGCGAGGGTGTATTGGCGGTCAGACGCTACCTAGGTAACCTTGGCAACAGGCGAGACTCTTTTTATCTATACGCGGGGCTAATGTCCTGTTCGACGGTGGTCAGTGCCGCAGCCCAATGCCGTCGCACCGTTCGAACGTTCTTCTGGATCGCTTCGGCCACGGCAGCCTGGGTCGGTCTGGAGCCGCCGGAAGGAAACGTCCGGATCGCCGTCACCATGGCCGCGAGCGTTCCCGTCCGTTTTGCAAGAGCCGCGCCGATCGCGCCGGCGGCGAAGCGTTGCTGGCGGAGTTCCGGCGTCAGCGGCGGCGCTTTGGGTGGCCTCGGCTGGAAGTGGGTCCAGGTCCACTCCGCCACGCCGCGGCCCTGAGCCAAGGCGGCTTTTTCGGCTTTCCGACCAGGGGGCGCCATCGCCAGTGCTTCTGCGGCGATCTCGGCGTCGAACTCCTGCCGGTTGCCGTCTCCCTCCTCCCGGTGGCGGACGACGCGGTCACGGACGAAAGCGGACAGGCGGTTGAACAGGGCATTGCTTTGGGCGGCAACCGCCGAATCAGGGTGATCTGCATCCGGCCGGGCCGCGGCCGGCTGATTGAGCGCGTGCGTCTGTCGCAACGCCTCTGTTTGCCGCAATCTCTCGGCCGCCTCCCTGGGAGTTGGCAGATGCGGCTGCAGGGGCGCATGCGCGGGGCCATCGGAACGCTTGTCCTGGCCAAGGGCGTATGGCGCCGCGGCGAAGACCTGGCGATCCCATAGCGGCGAGACGGGGTTCTTGTGTCGATGCGGATTGGCGATGCCGCCGGGATCGGCGCCGATCGGGAGCAGGGCCGCCGTCAGGCCGCGAAGCGCGTTTTTCCACGCCGACTGGGGCCGCCATCGCCCCTTGGCGGTGAAGCACACGGACTCCGCCAAAATCCACAGCAAATGCGGGCGCCATACCTGGCCGGTTTCATCCACGTATCCGACGGCGATGTTCGGTGCGGGAACGCCGCAAGACTCAATGGCGGCCGCGAGCGCGGCCCAGGATGGATAGTTCGTATCCAGCTCGACCCGCAAGATCCCCCGCATGGGTTTCAATGACTCGACATAGGGGCAGTCGAGCGCGAGCAACTTGCTGTCCGTGCCGGTCACCTCGGCTTTGTGCTGTCCGGTCAGGAGGTTCGGCGCTCGAGCAGTTTTCGATACCAACAGCCTCAGAATCGGGTTCTGGTCGGAAATCAAGCCGGGATAGACCTTCGCAGGCCGGCGGTATTCGAGCTTCCTGCCCACCGAACCGCCGAACCAGCGGTACCCTGTGGAAAGCCGCCGCCGCTCGAGCGAGCGCCGGGATTCGGCGCGCGCACGGGCGGCCATGACGAAGACGTCCTCCTCTGGGGCCCGGTTGTTCGCGCCGGCGGTGCGGCTCGCGCGGCGTTGCCGTTCGCTGCGGTAGAACTGGGCCTGGCGGTGCCTGTCCCATTCGGCGTCAAATCGATGCGGAAAGTTGTCGGTCCAACGAACGCGACGCATCATCACCACCTGTTCGCGAACACGGATCGGCAGGTCGGCATGATCCATCCCGACAGCCGGTTCGTCTTCAGTCGCTCCGGGACCCGTGCCCGCTCATAACGAAGAACAGACATCATGCCCGAATGCACGATATTTGTACGGTGTGTCCGGTCGGCGCGGGGGAAAGCCGGATCCGCATCCGTTCAGCGGGTTGCGGCGACCTCGATCGCCCCCGAAGATCCGGAGCACGTGCGCATCAACGCGCAGGGCCCAAGTGCCTGCCGAGCCGGACGCAGCTTCCCGGTATTATGTAGCACCCGCCACCACGCGGGAGCGATCTGTCCTGCGGACAACGCCACACCTCTGAATCAACGGTGTGACGTGAGCGGCAAACGGTCGCGACACTGTGAGACTGACCTTGGCATGTCGGTGCTGGTCCGCTTAGGTAGGGGGCTATGCTCACCTTGGATCGGCACATCGCAATATCGGCCGGCTGGGTTGCCGGCCCTGCCGCTGGTGTAGCCATCATGGGCGCCCCAGAAGCGTTAGAGCTCTCGTCCCACATAGCGTCGGTGGTCTGCTTCTACGGAGGCTCTATCGTCTTCGCAGTAACAGTCTTAGCGGTATTCATTCATTCACTCAAGACGCGTGGGCGCAAGAAAATCAGGCCAGTATTTTTGGTTGGAGCCGGGGTTTTCCTCGCAGGGGCTATTTGGTACTTCTGGCCTCACCAACAAAAAGAAATTGCGAGAACGCAGCCGGAGCGACTTACCCTTGAGAAACTGTATGAGACTGATTTCCCCGATCTTGTAAGCACAGAAACTCGCATATCTGGCGCGTTGCGCAGCAGAAACACTAACTCTGATATTACAATCGAAATTAGATTTAAACGATGTCAGGATTTCCGATCGCACTTGTCGTTTGCAGTAATTTACTTTCCCTCTGGGAAGGATGTAACTTCGGAGAACGTGACACTTGCCATCATCCAGAGTCTTGTTCAGACGATTCCGAAAACGATGGCCGATCTTGCCGCGTCGGTTGTTTCTGAAACATCTTCTCCCGGTGAATCTTTCGAATCTTCTCAGAGCCCGTTTGAGAATGGTTGTGGCGGCCACGGCGGCTGTGATTCAAGCTCGGGATGTGGACCCGAGAGAGCCGTGGCCGGATGGCCGACATTGCGCGCAAGACCAGGCGGTATCCAACTGACCTGACCGACGAGGAGTGGGTCCGGATCGAGCCGCTCATGCCCAAACCGCCCAAACGCGGGCGCAGCCCAGCGTGGACTTGCGGGAAATGCTGAACGCAATCCGGTATATGGCCCGGAGCGGCGGGGGCTGGCGGATGCTGCCGACGAACTTCGGGCCGTGGCAGACGGTCTACTGGTGGTTCCGCCGGTTCGTGCGCCGCATGTTGTTCCAGACGATCCACGACGTGTCGGTCATGCTCGACCGCGAACGGGCTGGGCGGGAAGCAAGCCCGACCGGTGGTGTGCTCGACAGCCAGACCGTCAAGGCGCCGCACGGCAACACACGTGGCTACGACGCCGCGAAGAAGACCGTTGGCCGCAAGCGGCACATCGTCGTCGATACGGATGGACGCCTGCTGATGCTGAACCTGACCACGGCTGACGTGTCCGACAGCGCCGGTGCGCAACTGATCCTCGACGGCGTGCGCAAGCAGTGGCCGTGGTTGAAGCACCTGTTCGCAGATGGGGCGTATGCCCGCACCAAGCTGCTCGACAAGGCCGCGTTCCGGGATTTTATTCTCGAGATCGTGCGTCGGAGCGATACCGAGCCGGGCTTCAAGGTGCTGCCGCGGCGATGGGTCGTGGAGCGCACATTCGGCTGGATGACCCGCTGGCGCAGGCTGGTGCGCGACTACGAAGCCCGCCTCGACGTTTCGCATGCGATGATCCACGTCGCGATGGGCAGCCTGCTGCTACGACGCCTCGCCCACTAATGAGCAATTCTCAAACGGACTCTAAAGCACTCCCGTTCTCCGGCCGCGTGTTTCTCTACACGCTGCGCGAGATGGACGTAATCACACAAGGTAAACTGGCAGCGGAATATCAGGCTGCTGGAATGTCTTTGGAGGTGCGCGGATTTAATTACCTTTATTGGAAATCGGCCACTAAAGGTTTTGCAGACGCACCCCGCTCATCTCCAGTGCCGCCACGCACGCCAGAAAAAATGTAGCCGCAAACGTCCCGCGCGCGAGCTTGCTGGTGATGGACGCCTCCGTCTCTTCAACCCGTGCGCCTCCAGGCGCCGAGCCAACTCCTCATAGGTCACGCCAGCCTGCTTCATCTCCGCTTTAAGGAAGCGGGATTGATAGCCAGAGCGTCAAAAGCGCCGAAAAAGGGGGTTCTCGCACCCAGCTGGGTGCGATTCTGGGAAGAAGATCAAGGGCAAGAAGCGCCACATCCTGGTCGATGTGTCAACGCCGGTTGAAAAGTCCTCAAAAGTGCCGCAGTAAAAGTCCCCAGTTTCGCCGGTCATGTCCCTGGGTGTGGGTGGGCATTTTTCGGTGGGC
>JAYTQW010000370.1:0-8452 GCA_043746535.1 Rhodospirillales bacterium | reverse complement strand
GGCGTTGCGCCACGAGGAGAACCCGCTCGCCGCCAGCCGTGCGCTGGTGGCCGACCTGGTTGCCTCGGCGCGGGTCGAGGGACCGGCGGTGGTGACGGGCTTCGCCAGCCTGCACTACCCCGCCACCCATGCCGGCGCGGAGCACGCGGCGGTGCTGGCGGCCATCGAGGCCGCCGTGGCCGGAGTTGCCGCCGCGCACGGCACCAGCGTTCGCCGCCGCGAGTATTTCGCGGGCATCTGCGACATGAGCTTCCTCGGCGTGCGGCCGGACCCTGGGCAGGCCGCCTTCGTCGCCGCCAACACGCCCTCGCCCGACGCCATCGACATGGCCCCCGCCGACGCGCTGTGCTTCCCGGTGGTCAACATCGGCCCGTGGGGGCGCGAGTACCACCAGCGCACCGAGCGGGTCCACGCCGCCTACGCCTTCGCCGTGCTGCCCGACCTGCTGACCGCCGCCGCCGGCGCGGTGCTCCGACTGCCGCAAGGAGGCCCGCGATGACCGTCTATACCGGTCCCGTGTTCGAGATGGCGCGCACCCAGTTCGGCATCATCGCCGACCATCTGGGCATCCCCGAGGACGAGCGCGCCCGGCTGCTCTACCCCAAGCGCGCCATCGTCGTGTCGGTGCCCATCCACATGGACGATGGCCGCACCGAGGTGTTCCAGGGCTACCGCGTGCAGCACCACCTGACGCTCGGCCCGACCAAGGGCGGCACCCGTTTCTCACGCAACCTCGACATCGGCGAGGTGGCGGCGCTGGCGATCTGGATGAGCTGGAAATGCGCGCTGGCCGGCCTGCCGTACGGCGGCGCCAAGGGCGGCGTGGCGTGCGACCCGCCTAGCCTGTCGCGGCGCGAGCTGGAGGCGGTGTCCCGGCGCTACATGCAGGAGATGATCCCCTTCGTCGGCCCGCAGACCGACGTGATGGCGCCCGATATGGGCACCAACGAGCAGGTCATGGCGTGGTTCATGGACACCTACTCCATGCATCACGGCCACGCCGTCAGCGAGATCGTCACCGGCAAGCCGGTCAGCCTGGGCGGGACCGAGGGCCGGCGCGAGGCGACCGGGCGCGGCATCGCCTATCTGGTCAGCCGCGCCTGCGACACTCTGGGCATCCACGCGCAGGACTGCACCGCCATCGTGCAGGGGTTCGGCAATGTCGGCAGCGTGTCGGCCACCACGCTGGCCCGGCGCTATGGCGTGCGGATCACCGGTCTCAGCGATCACACCGCTGCCCTGTTCGATCCCGCCGGCCTGCCACTGGACGCGATCGAGCGGCATGTCGCGGCGCATGGCGTGTTGCGCGGCTTCGGCGAAGCGGCGGCGATCCCGCCCGAGCTGCTGCTGGAACAGGCGTGCGACATCCTGGTCCCGGCGGCGGTCGAGCAGGTCATCACCGGCGCCAACGCCGCCCGCCTTGCCTGCCGTATTCTGGCCGAGGGCGCCAACGGCCCGACCACGCCGGAGGCTGACGCCATCCTGGACGCGCGCCGCGACGAAGTGTTCGTGATCCCCGACATATTGTGCAACGCCGGCGGCGTCATCGTCAGCTACTTCGAGTGGGTGCAGGATTTGCAGCAGTTGTTCTGGAGCGAGACCGAGGTGAACGACCGGCTGGAGCGGCTGCTGGAGGGCGCGTTCATGCAGGTCACCCGCCGCGCCGCCGCCGACCGCGTGTCCAACCGCACCGCCGCCATGGCCATCGGTGTCGAGCGGGTGCGCGCCGGCAAGCGGCTGCGCGGGCTGTTCCCATAAAGGCCACGATGCGCTTGGCCGGCCGCTTGTCATAAGTGCGGAGCCCACGCTAGGGTATCTGGCTTTCGGAGCACAGGGTCTGCATCAAGGACGTGACGAACAGCGGTAATGGTTCGGCGGACAACCCGCCCGAGTTGATCGATATGTTGGGCGCCCGGCTCGAGATGGTCGCCTGCATGGGAAGGGGCGATGCCGACACCGTCCTGTTCCGCACGCGCATGCCGGCCGGCAAGGTGGTCCCGCTTCATAATCACATCGATCCCGAGTGCTTCTATGTCCTGGAAGGCTGCATTGAGGTGTTCCTGATGGGTGACGCGCCGCGTTGGCAGACGGTCGAGGCTGGCCGCAGCCTACTTGTCGCTGACGGTGCGAGGCACGCGGTCCGCAACACGGCGGATCGGCCGGCCGACCTGATCCTGGCAACCAACAACCGCCTTGCCCGCTACTTCCGCGAGGCGGGCCGTCCAGCGATTCCGGGCACGGAACTCGCCCCACCGATGCCGGATGACATTCAACGCATGATCCGCATCTCGCAAGCCTACGGCTACTGGATCGCGTCGCCTGCGGAGAGTGCAGCCGTCACGGGGTAGGCAGAGCTTACTGGGCACGCGGGTCGTGACCGGGGATTTCACTGCAAGCCGCGTCCTTCAGCAGGGCTTGGCCCGCAGCCCTCAGAAGCCACTGTTCCGCCTTCTCGTATGTCCATTTGTTCTCGTTGTGCAACGTGAAATAACCCCAGTAGCCAAAGTAGAACCAGAGCACGTCGGTGGCTTCTTCCGGCGTGAGTTCGGTCCGCAGGGCATTCAACGTCGCGAGATGCTGGGCCACGGTCAGAAAGGATTGCCGGTAGCGAGCCGTCGCGATCGCCAGGCTTTCGGCGACGACTTGGTCATGCGGCGCGGCATCGAGCATCACGTGGATGATGTCGCCGAACTCCTCGCGCATCGATCGCGCGACACGCGCCACGGTCTGTAGAACGGCTCTGGGGTCTTGCATTTCCTGAAGGCTGCTGAGCGTCGTCTCCACGATGGGGGCGGCGCTCCAGATTTCCATCAGGGTTCGCAGCAGGCCGGCTTTGCCGCCAACCACTGTATAGACCGTGATCGGCGCCACGGTGGCCAAGCGTGCGATGTCTTCGACCCTGGTTGGTCCGTATCCCCGCTCGGCAAACAAATGCCGTGCCGCCAATACGATCGCGCGCCGGGTCTGGTCCGCATACTCCTGTCGCCTGCCAACTTTCGCCGGTGGACTCACAATCAATCCTTGCAATATGCCGTCCCTATTCGATATAGGCTGACTACGGTGATTGGGCCAGAGTTCTTCTGGCGACTGCCGAGAGAGCGTGTGCAAGTCAACCAGTCCCGGGTTCTATCCCATTTGCACAGATCATCGGAGCTATTAAGGCCATGAACTCCACCATGCTAGAGGAAATTGCCGGCCATAACGTGGTCAGGCTCGGCAAGCAGGAGGGACAAACGATCCAGATCGCCAACCTGCGACTGACCTGGAAGGCGAGAGGCGAGGACACAGGCTATCAGTTCGCGGTGTATGAGATGACGCTCGCTCCCGGTGTCGGCATTCCTCTCCATAAACACCCGTATGCGGAGTTCTTTTACGTCGTCGAGGGACAGGTTGATTTTGCCCGATTGAGCGATAAGGGCACGGTAGAATGGATGACCTGCCATGCTGGTGAAAGCGTCACGGCGCCTTCGAACACGCCTCACACCTTCCACAACCATATCGCCGAGCCTGCCAAGTTTCTCAGCGTGTCGAACCACTACCACGAAATTATGCTCAACTCCGGCGGGATACCAGTGAACATCGACGACCCGCTGCCAACCAGCCTGGCTCCTGAGGTATTCGAGCGATTCGTGAATGCCTCGGCGAAAACCCAGGTTTATGTCGTCGAGGTTTGACCACCCCTGAGTTCGGCAAAGCGGCATCCCTGGCGGCCACGACACCCCATTTTTGACAGGCCCTGATGCAAGCGCACACACCGCCTACCGCAGATCGTGCCATCGTCGTTCTGGTGGAACTGCAACCTGAAATCATGATCGGGAACCGCACCAACCCAGAGGCGACACTTCGGCAGGCGGTGAGCATCCTCGTCGAAGCGACGCAAATCCTGGGGATACCGATCCTCAGGTCGGTCATCGCCCTTCAGCCTGGCGTGGTGCCCGAAACGATCGAGGAACTAAGGGGCGAGCCTCCGGTCGTGAGATCGACGGTCGGGGTGTTCGATCACGAGGGGAGCCGGCAAGCGTTCGAGGCGCATGGGCGGTCAGTCGTCGCCATCGGCGGCATCTCCAGTGAGATCGCGGTCCTGCATGCCGTGCTGGGCGCGCGCCGGTCAGGTCACGCCGTGCATGTCCTAGTCGATGCCTGTGGCGGGTTCGGCAAGCGGACAGAGCGGGCGGCCTTCAACCAGATGGAGGCGGCCGGCGCCACCATGTCCAGCGTCGCAAGTTTCCTGACCAGCATGACGCCATCGTTGGAAGATCCCCGAACGCGGGCCGTGTTCGGCAGCTTGTCACTCCTTTGGACCTGAGGAGGGCCGATCCCTGGTCATGCGCTGCGCCTGGGCCGAACGTGGGTTACCATCCTGCGCAAGTACGACAACTTCCGCGCGGCGTTCGCGGGTTTCGAGCCCGAAGCGGTGGCGCGGTTCGACGCGGCGGGCGTGGGCCGGCTACTGACGGATGCCGGCATCGTCCGCTCGCGCGGCAAAATTGAGGCCGTGATCGGCTCGGCGCGCGCCTATCTGGCGATGCAGGCAGAGGTCACCCGCCGCGCCGCCGCCGACCGCGTGTCCAACCGCACCGCTGCCATGGCCATTGGCGTCAAGCGAGTGCGCGCCGGCAAGAGGCTGCGCGAGTTGTTCCCGTAAAGGCTACGACGCAAACCCGATGTTTGAGCTTCATCATACTGTCATGGACCATGTGCTATCTTGACTCCTCATCCAATTAGGGGCGGAAACATGCGACACCTGAGAATCTTGACCGGGCTTTTGGCATTCGCCGCGACGCCGCTCATCGGCGCTGGCGCCCAGGCCGCTGGCGCCCCTGCCGTCAGCGCCGGCTACACGATCAGCGTGTTCGCGAAATCCCCGGGCGGGGCGTCGCGTCCCGACTCGCTGGCGATGGTCGGCGACCACGTCTGGGTCGGCTACGGCGGTACTGGCAAGCCGGACGGCAGCGGCGGCGCGGTCAGCCAGATCGTGGAATACGACGCCGGCGGCAAGCTGCTGCGCAACCTGCGCATTGTCGGCCACAATGACGGCCTGCGCCTCGATCCCGCCACCGGCAAGCTGTGGGCGATCCAGAACGAGGACGGCGACGCCAACATCGTGCTGATCTCGCCCGGCGATGGCAGCATGAGCAAGCCCTACCTGTTCAAGGCCGGGGCGCATGGCGGCGGCTACGACGACGTGGCGTTCATCGGCGGCGACGCCTATGTCAGCGCCTCCAACCCGTCCACCGACAATGGCGCCAAGAATCCTGGGCCATCCGTGGTGAAAGCGGTGTTGCAGTCGGATCAGACGGTGGCGGTGACGCCGGCGCTGGCCGGGACGCCGACCGTCGTCAACGTGGCCGATGGCAAGGCGAGCACCCTTAACCTGACCGATCCCGACTCGCTCACCGTGACGCCGGAAGGCGACCTGATGCTGGACAGCCAGGGCGACGGCCAACTGCTGTGGATGCATCCCGGCTCGTCCGCCATCCGCATGCTCCCGCTGCGCGACAACGTGCAGGTGGACGACACCGCGTTCGTGACCGGGACCAGCGGTTTCCTGCTGTTCACCGACACCAAGGGCGAGACCGTCTATAAGATCGGCGCATCGAGCTGGAAGCTGGGCGCCGCCTACTCGGCATCCAACGGGGTCGAAGCCACCACGACTCCGCCGGTCCCGGCGGTGCCCGCCTATATCGGCCAGCTCGACCTCGAGACCGGCGCACTGGTGCCGGTCGCGGAACATCTGGTCAGCCCGCACGGCATGATCTTCGTCGGCACCGGAAAGTAGTGCCAAGCGGTAGGCCGATGGAGCGGTTGCCGTGATCCAGCGCCGCGCCTGGGCCGCTGGCGACGCGCCCTATCGCGCCTACTACGCCTGGATGTAGGCCACCGGCATCGTCGATGATCACATCACCGGCTGCTTCCGTCATGGTGTTCGGCAAACACCCGCAGCAGCGCCGTTCGCGCTTCGGGTCGTGACGGTTGCTGGTTGCCGTTGAACGTCTGGCCGTGCTCGGACATCAGGTCGAGCAGGAACATGCCGACATACAGCCGGAACAGCCGGTCATCGGCCTGTCCGGCATGGCGCAACCACGCCACGACATAGCCGGGTGGACCGCCATACGCCAGCAGCACCGCCCGCGTGAGAGCGGCCGGGGTGCGCGGATCGCCGAAGCAGAGGTCATCGACATCGACGATGCCGGACAGGCTGCCGTCTGGCGCGACGATGACGTTCCTCGTCGTCGTGTCGTGCAGGAACGGGGTGGCCGGGACGGCGTCGGCCTCCGCCCGCAATGCCGTCAGTTCGGCCTCCGCCGTGGCGACAAGGCTTGGATCGAACAGGTCGGCGGCGGCGATCCGTTGCCGTGAGCAGGCGAGGTTGGCGTCCAGCACGTCCGACCAGCGCGAACGGCGCGGCCTTTGGCTGCACGGCGTAGCCATAGCGGACGGACGCGCCGGTTGCGGCGGTGATCGCCTGGGCGCGCGCCACCCCGGCGGCGATCCCGTCGAGTTGCCGGTCCGACAGGCCGGGCATCACCGCGCCAAGGTCGCGTCCCGGCAAACGTTCCAGCGCCAGCCACGGCAACGCCGCCTCCAGGTCGAAGGCGAGCAGTTGCGGCAACGGCACCCCCAGCGGGCACAGCAGCTGGGAGAGCGTGACCGCGCCTGCCATCTCGGCATGGGCCGAGCGGTCGCCGATGCGCACGACCAGGGGCGCATGGTGGGTGAACGTCACGTCGAACACATGATGCCTGCTGCCGGTCTCAAACCGTCGCGCCAGGGCCGGCGGGACTCCGGCCAGCTTGGAGGCGATCGACCTCGCCAGTGCCGCGTCCGGGGTCATGGCGGCAATCCGGCTGGCGAGCGGAACTGACCGATCGCGGCGAGGAAGGCCAGCCACGCGGCGCCGATCACATAGCCGCCCACGACGTCGGACAGGTAGTGCACGCCGAGATACAGCCGGGACCAGCCGATGCCGAGCGTCATGACGGCGCCCGCAACGGCGATTGCGAGTCGGCCGGGCGAGGCCACAGGCCACCATCGCGCCAACAGGGCGAGGGCGCCGCAGAAGCAGAAAGCCGACAGCGCATGTCCGCTGGGGAAGCTGTAGCCGCCCGGTTCGGTGCCGAAGAAGCTGGCTGGCCGGGGTCGCGCGAACAGCGCCTTGAGACCGTTCTGCAACATCGCCTCGCCGGCCATTGCCACGATGAGCGTGCGGGCGGCGAGCTTGCGGCCGGCATATAGCAGGATGCCGGCCGCAAGTACCACCAGTCCCGTCAGCACCGCCGCCGAGCCGATGAAGGTGAGGGCGAACGCCAGCCCGGTCAGGATGCCGGTTTGCGTGCCGTGGATGGCCGTCCGGGCGGCAAGGTCCAGTTCGAGCGGGTACATGCGCGCCTATTCGCGCCGGAGGCCCACGCTGAGCCGGGGCGCTACACCGTCACGACGATCTTGCCGATCTGCTCGTTGCTTTCCATGAACCGATGCGCCTCGACGATCTGGTCCAGCGGGAACGTGCGGGCAATCCTTGGCGTCAGCGCGCCCGAGGCCAGTCCCGCCAGCACGAACGCCTTGCCGCGCGCCAGCCGCTCCGGGTCGTCGTTGATCTCCATCAATGTGTAGGTGCGCATCGACAGGCCGGTGCGGAAGGCGTCCACGGTCGGGAACGGCGTCGCCTCGCCGCTGAGGCCGCCATACTGGAACAGCAACGCCGGCCGGCCGTGGGCGCCGCGCCCCATGCCGGAAGCGAGCCTGCCGACGAGCGGGCCGCCAACCGGATCGAACACCACGCGGGCACCGTCGCCGCCGGATGCCGCCTTGATCGCGGCGGCAACGTCGTCCTCGTCGGTCGCCACCACCGCCGCCGCTCCGGCCGCCAGCAGCGCCGCCCGCTTGGCGCTGGTGCGCGTGGTGGCAATCGGGATCGCCCCTACGTGCCGTGCAATCTGGATCGCCGCCAGCCCGACGCTGGACGAGGCGGCGGAGATCACCGCCGCGTCACCTTGCGTGAGCCCGGCGATGTCGACCAGCGCGCCGTAGGCGGTCAGGTACTGCATCCAGACCGAGGCGGCCTGCTCGAACGACAGCGCCAGGCTTCATCACGATCGACGATGCCGGCACCACCGCGATCTCGGTATAACTGCCGTACTGGCCCTGCGCGTAGCCCGGAACGGTGCTGACTGCATCGCCAGGCTTGCACGATGTCACGTCCGGCCCGACCGCGCGCACCACGCCGGAAACCTCGTAGCCGATGCGCGACGGAAAGCTCGGCTGCTCGAAATACTGGCCGCGACGGAACATCGCCTCGGCGCGGTTCAGCCCGATCGCCCGCACCTCGAGCTGCACCTCGCCCGCGCCCGGTGCCCGCGCCGACTCATCTTCGATCTTGAGAACCTCGGGACCGCCAAGTTCATTGAACCGGACCACCTTGGTCATTACCTCAGCCCTCGTCAGTTGGGAT
>JAYTQW010000369.1:0-6467 GCA_043746535.1 Rhodospirillales bacterium | reverse complement strand
GCGATGCCGCGTTTGTTGTTCCTGACATCTTTGTGATTGCCGGATGGCGGCGACCCTTAGAACTCCTGCACAGCCAGCCCGACCAGCAGCCTCCGGGTGCGCGCGGCGATGTCGGGCCAGGCGCGCGCGGCAATCCAGCCCTGGGCGGCGGCGAGCAGGCGCGCCTGCGTCGCGCGGTCGTCCAGCAGCGCCGCCAGGCCGTCGGCGATTGCGCGCGCATCGGTGCCGGGCAGCCGCGCCACCGCGTCGCCGGCCTCGTCGAACAACGGCAACGGCGTCACCGCCAGCGGCACGCCGGCCCCCAGCGCCGAGCGCAACGCCGCGCTCGAAGCCTCGCGCGAGCGCTGGTACGGCAGCGCCACCACGTCGCAGCCGGACAGCAGCGCCGACGATTGTGCCGGCGGCAGGAACCCGGTGTGCCACTCGATCGCCTCGTCCAGCCCGAGGGCGGCGGCGGCGGCGCGGCAGGCGGCGATCTCGTCCAGCGAATCCTGGCTGTCATAGGCGGCGTTGACCAGCCGCAGCCGGGTGCCGGGCCAGCGCGCGCGCAGCCGGGGCAGGGCTGCGATCAGCTCGGCGATGCCCTTGTCGCGCAGGAAGAAGCCGTAGCAGCCGATCAGCTTGCCGCCGCCGGTCCGGTCTGGAGCCGAACCCTCCGGGACAGGATGCGGCGGCGGCGCGGATGGCGCGACACCCTGCGGGATCAGCGCGACATTGGCGACCAGCCCCAGTTGGCGCAGCAGGTTGAGGTCGGCCAGGGTGTGCACCACCACGCGCGACGCCGTGGCCAACGCGGCGATGGCGCCGGCCCGCTCGTGCGGCTCCAGTTGCAGCAGCCCGAGCGTGTTGTGCAGGGTGATGGCGACGACGCGGCCACCCTTTAACTCCGGCCCTATCAGCTCCGGTCCGATCAGCCCGGCCAGCAGCGGCGCTAGGTCGATCCAGCGCATCAGCCCGGGATTGTGCTGCACCACGACGATGTGCGGGTCGGCTCGGCGCACCGCGCGCAGCAGCGGCGCGATGCTGTCCGGGTCGCAGCGGTGCCAGGCCGGGCGCACCCGCCAGCGCGCGGCGTCGCTGGCCGGCGTGCGATGGTCGGCCAGGATGGTGATGTCAGGGATTGGGGGACCATCCCCCGCCACCATGCCATCCAGCATAAAGCGGGAGTATTCGGCGATGCCGCAGCGCACGTCCCAGCTCGAGATCCAGGCCATGCGCAACCGGGGCGGCGGCGGCGCCAGCAGCCGGTCCAGCGCGAACGCCTGCATCCGCGCCAGCACGACGGCGGCATGGGTGTGGGCGGCGACCCGGCCGCGCGCGCGCGCCAGCGTCGCCTGTGGCCATCGCCCTCCCGCCGCCTCGCGCAGCGCCAGCGCGAGGTCGCCCGCGTCCGGCTCCGCCCACACCGAATGCGGCGAGGCGATGTGGCTGGCGGAGGCCGCGAAACTGTACTCGAGCAGCCGCGCGCAACCGGCGTCGCAGAAATCCATGTGGCCGCCGAACCCGGTGACGATCAGCGGAATGCCGGCCGCCATCGCCTCCGCCGCCGGCAGGTTGAAGCCCTCGCCGCGCGAGGGCAGCACCATCGCATCCGCCTCGGCGTACAGCGCCAGCAGCGCGTCCGGCGTGGCGTCGGCGTCGATCAGCGTAATCGGCGCCAGGGCAGGATCGGCCGCCTGGATCGCCGCCACCTGGGCCGCCGCGTCGTTGTGCGGGTTGGGGAACGTCTTCACCACCAGCCGCACCCGGTCGCCGGCGCGGAAGGCGGCGGCGTAGGCGGCCAGCAGCGCATCCAGCCCCTTGCGCGGGAAGCAGGACGAGACGTGCAGGAAGGTGAACACGCCGTCCCGGCCACGGATGCCGGGCGGGCGCGCGGCCAACGCGGCGAACGCGGTCAGGTCGCAGACGTAGCCGGCGGCCCGCACCGGAATCGCCAGCCCGCTGTCGAGCAGCGCCTTGGCCACGCAGGCGGAGCTGGCCAGCACGCCGTCGAAACCCTCGTTCAGGCGGGAGATGGTCGCCGCCGGCACCACGGACTCCTCCCAGGCGAACAGCGCCAGCGCCACGTCGCCGGGGTCGGGCGGCAGATGCACCGGGTGATGCTGGCTGATCGTCAGCACCGGGCCGCCGGCCGGGGCCGGGCGGTCGACAAGTGCCTGCAACAGCGGGCGCTGGCGCGGGTCCGGCACGTCGTACAGCGGCACCGGGGCGCTGTCGTACGGCTCCACCCGCACCCGTCCGGGGAGCCGCGCCGCCCAGGCCAGCGCCAGCTCGCGGCTGGTCGCGGACAGGCTGTAGCTGCCGTTCATGTGGCCGAACAGGCGGACCCGCAGGCCGGCGGCCAGCGCGGCGCGGGCTGTGGGCGATGCCGGCGTGACCGCCCCGGCCAGCGCCAGCGCCTCCAGCAGCGCCGGCAACTGCCGCTCCGGCATGAGGCGGTCGAGCGCCTGGCGCTGCCGCTCCAGCACCGCGGCCGGATCGCGCGCCAGCGCCAGCATGGCGTCCGCCGCGGCATCGGGGTCGCCGTCGTCCAGCGTCGCCGCGGCCTCGCCGATCAGGTAGCCGGCGGCGCCGGCAGGGCGGGACAGCACCGGCACGCCATGCGCCATCGCCCGCAGCAGCGGCTCGAATGCGTCGCGATCCTGGCTCCCGCAATCCTCGCTCATGGACACATACAGGCCAGCGGCGCCGTACCAGTCGGCGCCCGCTGATTGGTCCAGCAGCACCTCGTGGCGCAGCCCGGCGTCCTCGATGGCGTCCAGCAACGCGCGTGCGGCGTCGGCGTCGTCCAGCATCCCGGCCAGCACCAGCCGCGCGCGGCCGCCCAGGCGCTCGCGGAACCGCACATAGGCGCGCAGCAACGCGAGCTGGCCGTGCGCCGCCGTGACCGCGCCCACGCACAGCACGGTGAACGGGCCATCGCCCACTGTGTCACGCCCGGGCGGCGCGGCGGCCTCGCGCCATGCCGCCAGCTCCGGCCACAACACGCAGGCCCGCACATGCGGCAGGCCGATCCGGCGCAGGGCGAGGGCGTGGTACTCGCTGGCAGCCAGCGCCGCGACCACGGCGACAGGGTAATCCGGCACGGCGGCGGCGTGCGACACCAGCACCATGGGCCCTGCCGAAGCGGCGGCAAGCGGGACGGACTCCGCCGTGTGATGCAGCAGCAGCGCGTAGTCGCCATGCGCCGGCAGGTCGGCGACATCGGCCAGATCGTCGGCCAGGGCCCGCGTTCCGTCCGGCGCCACGAAGATGGCGCTGCTGTAGCCCAACCCGCGCAGCAGGCCGCGAACGAGCAGCATCGCCGCCATTGGCGCGGCGGAGAGCGGCCCGGCATAGGCCTGATGGACCGCGCGGGTCGGCCCATACGCCCGCTGCACCGGGTTCGGGGCAGGGGTTGGCGCGGGCTTTGGCGCAAGGGTTGGCGCGGGGAGGGCCACCGGCGCCACATGCTCGCGCACCGCCGCCGCCGCCAGCGCCGCCAGCTCGGCCGCATCCGGCTCCGGCGGCGCCGGTGGCGCAGGCTGCCGCCTGGCGCGCCGGATCGCCTGGCGCAGCGGCGCGGTCAGCCGCCAGGAGGTGCTGTTCCGCGTGGCGTCCAGCAGCGCCTGCGCCCGCCGCGCGGCGTGGCGCTGGCTGCCGAGCAGCGCCTCGGCCACCGCCAGGGCCGCGCCGGCCTCCCGCGCCTGCCGCCAGCCCTGCTCCGCCTGCTGCCAGCCATGCGCCGCCTGCGACTGCGCGCCGGCCGCCGCCGCCTCGGCGCGTTCGGCCCGCGCCGCCCACGCCTGCGCGCGCGCCAGGCTCTGCGCCAGGCGGGCCGGCAGGCTGGGGTCGCCCAGGCGCAGGATGCCGTCGGCGGTGCCGGGCGGCGCCTGGAAATGCGCCGCCAACGCGCCCCAGTGTTCGAGCGCCAGGTGGAACCGGGTCACGCCGTCGAACCAGACGCGGCGGTAGCCCGCCTCGGCCAGGCCGTCGTCAGCCGCCTCGCCCACCACCAGCACCAGCCACGGGCGCCAATCGGGGCGCCAACCGGCGACGAGCGCGATCCGGCCCAGGTCGGCGCCGTCCACGCGCAGGAAATGCACCGGGCCAGGCATGTGGCCGCACAGGTCGGCGAACGCGGCCTCCCGCGCCAGGCTGGCGTCGCGTGGCCGCGCCGCCGCCAGATGGCGCGCCATGGCCACGGTCGGCGCGATGTTGAGGCCGCTCCAGCCGCGATCGTAGAAGGCGCGGGTGACGGAGTCCTGGTCCGGGTGGAGGGCGGCGGCGTCGATGTAGCGGCCCTGCCCGACATGGCTGAGTGCCCGCCACAGCAGCGCGTCCTCGCCGTTGGCGGTGTAGGAGATGAACTCCACTACGCGGTCGATATCCATGTTGCAGAAATTGCACCAATTGCTGGCGCGTCAAAAGCCCAGCCCGGCGGCAAGCCAGGCTGCGGCAAGCCCGACGGCAAATCCCGTCATCGACCGGCAGGCGCAGCCCTGGCTGTGGCCGGACACGCAGACCGCCACCATCGCCGACATATACCACTGCTTCCGCCTGCTGCTGGGCCGCAACCCGCACCGCGAGGAGTGGGCCGGCCACACCGCCCATGCCGGGCAGCCCCTGGCCAGCGTGGTCGGCATCTATGTCGCCAGCCGGGAATACGCCCAGCGCGGCCTGGCGCCGCCGCCGCACGAGGCAGCCCCGGTGCTGAGCGAGATCGAGGGCGTGCGCCTCTACAGCGACCCGTCCGACGCCTCGGTGGGGGCGGCGTTGCGCGCCGGCGCCTATGAGCCGGAGGTGGCCGCGGTGTTCCGCCGCCTGCTGCGGCCGGGCATGGGCGTGATCGACATCGGCGCCAACCTCGGCCTGTTCACCATGCTGGCGGCGTCCCTGGTCGGGCCAGGCGGCTACGTGCTGGCGATCGAGCCGAACCCGCGCAACATGCGCCTGCTGGAAGCGAGCCGGCGCCTGGCCGGCCTCACCCAGGTGACGCCGTGCCAGGTCGCCGCCAGCCGCGCGCCTGGCCTGCTGGTGCTGCACACCGCCTGGTCGAACGGCACCACCTCCACCCCCGATGCGGCGCTGGAGGCGCTGCTGGCGGCGCAGACGGTCGGCTGCGTGGCGGTGGAGACACTGGTGGCCCCAGGCCAGCGCATCGACCTCATCAAGGTGGACGTGGAAGGCTTCGAGTACCAGGCCCTGCTCGGCTGCGCGGCCATCATCGCCCGCGACCGCCCAGTGATCGTCAGCGAACTCAGCCCAGGCCAGCTCTCCGGTATCGACGCCCCAGGCTACCTGCGCTGGCTGCTCGGCCACGGCTACGCGCTCTCGGTCATCGCCCCCGACGGCAGCCTGCTGGCAATGCCGGCAGGGGTCGAGCCAATCATGGCAGCCTACGCCGCACGCGGCATCGACCATATCGACATCGTGGCGACGCCGGCGCCAGGCAAAGGCGCCGGTGTCGCCATATCGGAGCCACAGGCCGCAAACCCCGTTGCTTGATCCCAACCCGCTGCGCGAAGGGCAGGCAAGCGGTTCTTTTTTGCAAAAAAGAACCAAAAAACTCTGACTGGTTAGGCGTGTGCGCGCCATTGGAACAGCAGAACACGTTTTGATATCGTAACGTTATGGGCGTGCGTAGGCCTGTTTACGCCAGGGCCGCGCCGAAGGCGGGCGCGCGGGGTCGGGCGCGACGCCTGGGCGGTGGCCGCGAGGGGGCTGGCGGTTGTGACTGCGGTGCCGGCGGCGCTGCCGCGCGCGCCTGCGCAGCAGGCGGCGCCAGGGCGGGCGATGGCAAGGGGTCGGGCGATGGCGGCGGGTCGGGCGTTGGCGGTGGGTCCGGTCGCTGGAACAGCGCCGGCGGGAAGCCGGGCCCGGCCTCGATGCCCAGCATCCGGCACAGCGGGCGCAGGATGCGCCCCGCCTGCGGGGTAGCCGCCAGCAAGGCCGCAAGCTCGGGGTCGCCCAGCAGGTGGCACACCTGACCGCGCAGGGGTAGGATGCTGGGGGCGAAGCGGGCCAGCCAGGCGAAGCCTTGCGGCAGGCCAGGAGGCCGCGGGCGGGGCGCTTGGAGGCGTGGCCCTTCCGGAGCGGCGCGGAGTCTGGTCGTTGGTGCGGCGGCCAGCAAGGCCGCAAGCTCGGGGTCGCCCAGCAGGTGGCACACCTGACTGCGCAGCGGCAGGATGCTGGGAGTGAGGCGGGCCAGCCAGGCGAAGCCTTGCGGCAGGCCAGGGGGCCGCAGGCGCGGCGCTTGAAGGCGCGGCACTTGCGCAGCGGCGCGGAGTCTGGTCGTTGGCGCGGCGGCCCCCTTGCCGGCCTGCACCCGTGCCGCCAGGGCAGCGAAGCGGGCAGCCAGGCGGTTCAGGTAGGGCCACACCAGCCACGCCACGGCCACCGTGGCGCGGTCGCGCGCCGCGTGGGCGGCGATGGCCGCGCGCAGGGCTTGCACCACCAGCGTCAGGCGCTGCGACAGGCTCGGTGCG
>JAYTQW010000368.1:0-7775 GCA_043746535.1 Rhodospirillales bacterium | reverse complement strand
CTGCCGAACTGGCGCATGGCGCTGGCGCAGGTGGTGGTGGCGACGCTGGACGTGGCGGTGACGGCGGCGATCTTCTACGCGCTGCTGCCGCCAGTGCCCGGCTTGACCTATGTGCGGCTGCTGGCGGTGTACCTGACCAGCTACACCGCCGGCCTGCTCGCCACCGTTCCCGGCGGGCTGGGCGTGTTCGACAGCGCCATGCTGTTCGGCCTCGCGCCATACCTGCCGCCGCCGGCCATCGTCGGCGCCATCGTGGTGTTCCGGCTGTTCTACTACATCATCCCGCTGTTCCTGGCCGGCGGCCTGTTCGCCGGCAACGAGATCCTGATGCGCGGGCGCGGCCTGCTGCGGGCGCAGCCGGCGGTGGCGCGGCCACGCTGGAGCGAGCCGGATTTCGCCGTCGCCGCCGGGACCGGAGCGGTGGCGCTGTGCGGCTTCCTGCTGCTGTCGCTCGGCGTGCTGGAGCCGCGCCCGGATTATAGCTGGATCGACGCCGACTTCGCCGAGGTGGCGTCGCAGGCCGGGCAGTTCGTGCCCTCGGTGATCGGCGCGGCCCTGATCGTGCTGGCGGCGGCACTGTCGCAGCGGGTGAAGGTGGCGTGGTGGGCCACCATCGCCATGCTGCTGGCCGCCGCCGGCGTGACCTGGGCGCGTCACGAGCCGCTGTGGATCCCCGGCGTGCTGCTGTTCGCCACCCTGCTGATGGCGCCGTTCGGCACCGCGTTCTACCGGCGCGCGCGGTTGCTCGGCGACGTCATGCGGGCGGGAGTGGCGCTGCCGTTGGTGACGCTGATCGGCTGCGTGCTGGCGCTGGCGTTGTTCGAGCCGCATGTGCGCTGGCTGGGCGACAACAGCTTCTACCGGGTGATCCTGTCGCCGGACGTGCCCAACTCGCTGCGTGCCTCGGTGGCGATGGCGGTGGCGCTCGGCCTGCTGGCGCTGTGGCGGCTGTTGCGGCCCGGCCATGTCGCCTGGCTGGCCTGGGGGCAGGAGGCGCGGCGCCGCTACGCCCAGCTCGGCGCCTTGCCGCCGGCCGGGGCCGATGGCGTGGTGTGGGGCGAGGCCGACCGCGCCGGCATCGCCTTCCGCCGTGTCGGCCGCGTGCTGCTCGGGCTGGGCGACCCGGTCGGCGCCGAGAGCGACGCGATCTCGGCGATCTGGCGGATGCGCGACCTGGCGCAGCAGGAGGGGCTGGACCCCGCAGTGTGGAGCGCCGGCCCCGGCCTGCTCAAGATCTATGGCGACCTCGGCCTGGTGGCGCTGCCGCTCGGGGTGGACGGGCTGCCGACCGCGCAAAGCGGGCATCCGGCGGCGCGTTACCTGGTCTGCGTGGCAGAGCGCGACCTGCCGGCGTTGCTGCCGCTGTTGCCGGAGCTGAACCGCCATCAACCGACGGCGGCGGTGCCGCTTTAGTGGCAGACTCGACCGCCGCAGCAACTTGGCAACGGGCGCCGGCTTTAGGCCGCACTCGTCATGGAGGGTATTTTGCCGGCATCGGATTCCACTTCGATCCGCGTTCGCGAGGGCAACGCGCACCCGCTCGGCGCCACCTGGGACGGCCTTGGCGTCAATTTCGCGCTGTTCTCGGCCAATGCGACCAAGGTGGAACTATGCCTGTTCGACGCCCAGGGCGAGCGTGAGATCGGCCGGGTCGAACTGCCCGAATACACCGACGAGGTTTGGCACGGCTACCTCCCCGACGCGCGCCCCGGCACCATCTACGGCTACCGGGTGCATGGCCCCTACGAGCCGGATTCCGGCCACCGCTTCAATGCCAACAAGCTGCTGGTGGACCCCTATGCCTGCGCCTATGTCGGCGACCTGACCTGGAATCCGGCGGTGTTCGGCTACACCGTGGAGAGCGGCGACGACCTGACCTTCGACGAGCGCGACAGCGCGGCGTTCATGCCGAAGGGCCGGGTGATCGATCCCGCCTTCACCTGGGGCGGCGACCGCAAGCCGCTGATCCCGTGGGAGCGGACGATCTTCTACGAAACCCACGTCAAAGGCTTCACCAAGCTGCATCCAGCCGTGCCGGCCGACCAGCGGGGCACCTATGCCGGCCTTGGCGCGCCGGAGATCGTCGCCTACATCCGCAGCCTGGGCGTCACGTCGGTCGAGTTGCTGCCGATCCACCAGTTCGTCGATGACGACTACCTGACCAAGAAGGACATGCGTAACTACTGGGGCTACAACACCCTGGGCTTCTTCGCCCCGGCCCGCCGCTATGCCCAGCCCGAGAACTCGCCGGTGACCGAGTTCAAGGAAATGGTGGCTCGCCTGCATGACGCCAACATCGAGGTCATCATGGACGTGGTGTACAACCACACCGCCGAGGGCAACGAGCGCGGCGCGACATTGTCGTTCAAGGGCATCGACAACGCCAGCTACTACCGGCTGATGCCGGACAAGCCGCGCTACTACATCAACGATACCGGCACCGGCAACACGCTCAACCTGTCGCACCCGCGCGTGTTGCAGATGGTCACCGACAGCCTGCGCTACTGGGCGACCGAGATGCATGTCGACGGCTTCCGCTTCGACCTCGCCACCATTCTCGGCCGCGAGAGCTACGGCTTCGACCAGGGCGGCGGCTTCTTGGACAGTTGCCGGCAGGATCCGGTGCTGTCGAGCGTGAAGCTGGTGGCCGAGCCGTGGGACCTGGGTCCGGGCGGCTATCAGGTCGGCGGCTTCCCGCCGGGCTGGGCGGAGTGGAACGACCGCTTCCGCGACACCACGCGCGCGTTCTGGAAAGGCGACGACGGGGTGACGCCGGAGATGGCGGCGCGCATCTGCGCCTCCGGCGACAAGTTCAACCTGCGCGGCCGCAAGCCCTGGTCCAGCGTGAACTTCATCACCGCCCATGACGGCTTCACGCTGAACGATTGCGTCAGCTACAACGCGAAGCACAACGAGGCCAACGGCGAGGAAAACCGTGATGGCAACGACAACAACCATAGCTGGAACTGCGGCGTCGAAGGCGAGACCGACCGACCGGACGTTCTGGCGCTGCGCGAGCGGCAGAAACGCAACATGCTGGCGACGCTGATATTGTCGCAGGGCACCCCGCTGCTGCTGGCTGGCGATGAATTCGGGCGCACCCAGGGCGGCAACAACAACGCCTATTGCCAGGACGATGCGATAAGCTGGGTCGAGTGGAACATCGGCGCCGAGGGCGAGGCGCTGCTGGCGTTCACCAGGCAACTGTTGGCGCTGCGCCGCCAGCACCCGATCCTGCGCCGTGGCCGCTTCCTCACCGGCGCGTTCAACGAGACGCTGGGGCTGCGTGACGTGAGCTGGGTCAACGCCAACGGCTGCGACATGACGCCAGCGGCATGGCAGGACGGCAACACGCGCTGCTTCGGCATGATCATGGATGGCCGCGCGCAGGCGACAGGCATCCGCCGCGCCGCCAGCGACGCCACGCTGCTGTGGATTCTGAACTCCTACCACGACGTGGTCGCGTTCACCTTGCCGGACGTGGTCGGCGGCACTCGCTGGATCCGCATCTTCGACACCAGCGCGCCGGACGCGATGGACGACCATTTCGATACCGGCCACGTCTATGGCGTGACCGGCCGCTCCTGCCTGCTGTTCGTGCGCGGCGACTGAACTCCGGTTCGACTACCAAAGGGTTAGCTACCCAGGGGTTCACTTGATCGTCGGCGCATCCAAGGGCAGGGTGCGCTGGCGATCCCGCGTTTATCCACCGCCACCAGACTGGAATTCGAGACATGCTCGCCCGCACCGGACTCGACCCGCAGGAAGCCATCGTCTGCACCATGGTGCTGATCGCGGCGTCCGGCAGCGGCATCACCGACCGCGAGATTGGGGTGATGTCGGGACTGGTGCAGACCCTGCCGGTGTTCCAGAACTTCTCCACCGACCAACTGGACGCGGCGACCAAGGCGGCGGTGAACCTGCTGCGTGAGACGGACGGCCTGCCGCACGCCGCCCGCCTGATCCGCGACGCGCTGGAGCCGCGCCTGCGTGAGACCGCCTACGCGCTCGGCTGCGAGGTGGTGGCGGCCGACGAGGCGGTCGAGCAGGACACGCTGCGAATGCTGGAGTTCGTTCGCACCGAACTGCACATCGATCCCCTGGTCTCCTCGGCGATCGAGCGCGGCGTGCGGGCGCGGCATCAAATGGTGTAGAAGGCCGGGGCTAGTTTCGGGGGGGGCTGGGGCCTCAACTCCCAGCGGGTCCAGGACAGCGCCCTGGCCTTAGCCGATCGCACCCAAAATGGCGGGAATGGCCGCCTTGACCTGAAAGAACCCGCGCGTCGCGTGCGGCCAGGTCTGGCTATCCCATTGGCGGCGCACGCGCAGGCATGGCGGCAGCGCGTCGGCCGCCGGGCCGATCGGCGCCCATGCCGCAACGGTTGGCAGGCTATCGGCCCAGCCATCCTCGGCCAGCGTGGCCGGGCAGCCAAAGTGCGCCTCGGCACGGGACAGCGCATCGGCCATGGCGTCCCGGTCGGCTTGCCGCACCGCCTCGGCCGCGCCATCGACATGGGTCAACAGGCCGCCCACGCGCCTGACGCGCGCGGCGCCGAGCGGCAGGCTTTCGGGATGCAGATCGTCGAGATGCAGCAGCAGCGCCACCTCGCCCGCCGGCGGCTGGTCGGCAGCTGGCAACCGCCTCGTGGCAGGCGGGTCGGCCTCCTCCAGCGCCACCGGATGTTCGTTCAGCCCGGCCGGATTGTAGCGGCCATCGGTGTATCGAACGATGTTCTCGGCACGGGCGGCGTATGCCTTGCCGCGCGTGTGCAGGCCGGCGACCCAGCGCCAGGACAGCGTGTTGCTGGCCGGATCGCCGTCGAGCAGGTGGCGAAGGAACAAGTCCGCGCCCAGTGCCCAGGGCAGCCGCAGCGTGAAGATCCAGATCGAGGCGAACCACATGCGCGCATGATTGTGCAGCCAGTGACGCTCGGCCAACTCGCGCGCCCAGTCGTCGAAACCGTCGATGCCGGTGCGGCCGGCCACGGCGTCCTCGAAGGTGCGGCGCAGGCCGGATTCGGCGGCGAGGCGGCTGCGGCCGTGCGCCAGCTCGCGCTGGTAGCTGGTCCAGGCGTCCGGGTGGGTTTCCAGGTTGCCCTTGAAGTAGGTCCGCCAGAACACCTCCTGGACGAACTTCTCCGCCTGCGCCGGGCCATGCGCGGCCAAGGCGGCGCCGACTACTTCCTGTTCCAGGATCAGGCGGCGGCGCAGGTACGGCGACAGCCGCGAACTGGTCTCCGCGTCAGGGCCGCGGTCGGTGTTGCGCTGGTTGGCATAGATGCGGCCAAGCCGGGAGGTCACGTCGTCCAACCGCTCGAGGCCAGCGGCGCGGGTTATGTTGGAATAAGAGGACATGCAGCCGAGATGGGCCGGGCGCGCCATAGCGCAATCGAACGCGCGGGCACAAAAAAGCCCGCCGCCGGATCACCGGCGGCGGGCCTGTGCAATGGCGCGGCGGCAGACTGCGTCAGGCGATCTTGAGGTTGGTGGCGGCAGCCTTGCCGCGCTCCATGGCGACATCGTAGCTGACTTTCTGGCCGTCATTCAGGCCATTCAGCCCAGCGGCCTGCACGGCGGTGATGTGGACGAACACATCCTTGCCGCCGTCGCCCGGCATGATGAAGCCGAAACCCTTGGTCGCGTTGAACCACTTAACGGTGCCGATGGCCATGGTCAGACTCCTTGATCGGGCATGCCGGTACAGGCCCGTGTGTTGACGTCAGGTGTAGGGAAGGGGTGCCAATGAAGGCGGCCCGGCGGGACCGCCTCCCGACCTGTAAGCGCCAAACGGCTCCGCCGTCCGCCCACAAAGGCAGGACCAAGAAGCTTTGTCAGCGAAACCGACAATGCGAACCGACGCATTGGAAAAACTCGGTGTCAGATAGCTTTGAGGTTGGTGGCCGCAGCCTTGCCGCGCTCCATCACGACGTCGTAGCTGACCTTCTGGTTCTCATTCAGGCCACGCAGGCCCGCAGCCTGTACAGCGGTGATATGGACGAACACGTCCTTGCCCCCGTCCTGCGGCATGATGAAGCCGAAACCCTTGGTGGTGTTGAACCACTTGACAGTGCCGATAGCCATTGCTGCGTCTCTCTCCGTCATAGGCCAGGAACAAAAGCATCCCTGGCACCTGACAACCGGGCTTTGGACATCTTGGAGGCACCCGTAGCGGAGAAGACCAGTCCGGACGTGCTGCAAGCGAAGTCGAAAGGCGATTGCGTCATTAATGGGCCAGATGCCCAGGAAGGAGTCAATGACGTTGCAACGACAATCCCACTCAATTCCTGGATACCAAACAAGATAGCTGACTGGTTGACGGAACGCAAACGCGTGCAGTGCAGGGCTGCATTGATCCGTCATGCGGGCAGGCGGCCGTCTTGTCGCACGGAGGCGGCCGCAAAAGAGACGGGCAGGTCCGAAGACCTGCCCGCATTCCATCGATAGGCCCGTGATTGCCAGGCCGGATGGGCTGGATCAGAAATCCATGTCGCCCATGCCGCCCATGCCGCCACCCTGGCCACCGCCGCCGCCCATGGACTTCTTTTCCGGGCGCTCGGCGATCATGGCTTCCGTCGTCACCAGCAGGCCGGCGACCGAGGCCGCGTCCTGCAAGGCGGTGCGGACCACCTTGGTCGGGTCGATGATGCCGGCGCCGACCAGGTCCTTGTACTCGCCGGTCTGCGCGTCGAAGCCGAAGTTGTAGCTGTCGTTCTCCAGCACCTTGCCGCAGATCACGGCGCCATCCTCGCCAGCGTTCTCCGCAATCTGGCGCAGCGGCGTCAGGCAGGCGCGGCGGACGATCTCGATGCCGACCTTCTGGTCCTCGTTATCGAACTTCACCGTGGTGAGGATCAGCGAGGCGCGGGCCAGGGCGACGCCGCCGCCCGGAACGATGCCTTCTTCGACGGCCGCACGGGTTGCGTGCAACGCGTCGTCGACGCGGTCCTTGCGCTCCTTCACCTCAACCTCGGTCGAGCCGCCGACGCGGATGACGGCGACGCCGCCGGCCAGCTTCGCCAGACGCTCCTGGAGCTTCTCGCGGTCGTAGTCGCTGGTGGTCTCCTCGACCTGGGCGCGGATCTGGGCGCAGCGGCCCTTGATGTCCTCGCCCTTGCCGGCGCCCTCGACGATGGTGGTGTTCTCCTTCTCGATCAGCACCTTCTTGGCGCGGCCGAGCATGGCGAGCGTCACCGTCTCCAGCTTGATGCCGAGGTCTTCGCTGATGACCTGGCCGCCAGTCAGGATCGCGATGTCTTCCAGCATCGCCTTGCGGCGATCGCCGAAGCCCGGGGCCTTCACCGCCGCGACCTTCAGGCCGCCGCGCAGCTTGTTCACGACCAGGGTCGCGAGCGCCTCGCCCTCGATGTCCTCGGCGATGATCAGCAGCGGACGCCCGCTCTGGACCACCGTCTCCAGCAGCGGCAGCATCGGCTGCAAGCCGGACAGCTTCTTCTCGTGGATCAGGATGTACGGGTTGTCGAGGTCGGCAACCATCTTCTCGGCGTTGGTGATGAAATACGGCGACACGTAGCCGCGGTCGAACTGCATCCCCTCGACCACTTCGAGTTCGGTCTGGACGCCCTTGGCTTCCTCGACCGTGATGACGCCCTCGTTGCCGACCTTCTGCATCGCTTCGGCGATCATGCGGCCAATATCGGCCTCGCCGTTCGACGAGATGGTGCCGACCTGGGCGGTCTCGCTCTCGTTGGTGATCTTCTTGGACTTGGTCTTCAGCTCTTCGACCAGGGCGACAACGGCCTTGTCGATGCCACGGCG
>JAYTQW010000367.1:0-12662 GCA_043746535.1 Rhodospirillales bacterium | reverse complement strand
CGGGTGGGGCCGGTCGGGCCGCCGCGCATCCGCCGGGCGCGGCGCCGCACCCGGTTGATGCCGAGCACGAAGTAGGCGAAGCCGCCAAGGAACGGCGAGAACCACGCCAGCCCGATCCAGCCCACCGCCGCCGCGACCTCGCGCTTGGTCAGCAGCACATGCACGGTGATGATGGCGGCGACGACCAGCCCGAGGCCGAGCATCAGGTCGGAGCGCATCCGCGTCGTCAGGTCGAAGATCTGGTTCATCGGAGATGGTGGCCTGGATGCGCCAGCGGACCCGGAAACGCCCGCTCCGCCGCTGCCTGCAACGTCGCCTCGTGCCGGCGCAACGCCATGAAGCCGGCGATCACCGCCGCCGCCGCCAGCACCAGCGCCACGATCCCGACCGGGCCGAGCAGGTGCTTGATCTGGCGGCCGAGCAGGTAGGCGCCGAAGCCGAAGACGCTGACCCAGACCACGCCGCCGAGCGCGTTGTAGATCAGGAACTTTCGCCACTCCATCCGGTTGGCGCCGGCCAGGAACGCGGCCAAGGCGCGCAGCACGGCGACGAAGCGGCCAAAGAACACCACCTTGCCGCCGTGGCGCAGGAACAGGTACTGGCCCAGCTTGATGCGCGGCTGGTCGATGCCGATGCGTCCGCCGTAGCGCACCATGAGCGGAAAGCCGGCCTCGCGCCCGATCCAGTAGCCGATGTTGTCGCCGACGATCGCACCGGCGGCGGCGGCGGCGACCACCAGCCAGATGTCGAGGCGGTGGGTGGTGCCGGCGTAGATGCTGGCGGCGATCAGCGTCGTCTCGCCCGGCAATGGCAGCCCCATGCTCTCCAGCGAGATCACCCCGGCGACCAGCCAATAGCCATAGACCGCAATCAGTTGCGGCAGTTGTGCGTGCAATGCGTGTAACAAGGCGCCCTCCCGTGGGTGCGCGATGCCTAGCACGCGGGCCACATGCCTGTGCAATCCGCCGGCACACTTGTCGGTGCGCCCGCGTCCGGGGATAGTGGGGCCGCGACCGAGAGGATGCCGGATGACGCCCGACCGATTGGCCAGCCTGCGCGCCGAATACCCCAACGACCAGCCGCACGGGATCCGCGACCCGCTGTTCCAGAAGGCGGCCGGACTGGCGTTCAAGGGCAGCGGCCAGCGTAAGCTGCCGTACAGCGGCATCGCCACGCTGATCGGCGCGCCCTATGCCCCGCACGCGCAGGAGCAGGCGGATTTCGGCGGCTTGCAGGTGGCGCTCGTCGGCGTGCCGATGGACCTGGGCGTCACCAACCGGGGCGGCGCGCGGTTCGGCCCGCGCGCCATCCGCAACGTCGAGCGGATCGGCCCGTACAACCATGTGCTGAAAGTCAGCCCGATGGCCGAACGGCGCATCGCCGACATCGGCGACGTGCCGTTCACCACCCGCTTCGACCTCGCCCAGAGCCATGCCGACATCGAGGCGTTCTACACCCGCCTCGCCGAGGCCGGCGTGATGCCGCTCAGCGCCGGTGGCGACCATTCGATCACCGGGCCGATCCTGAAGGCGCTGGGCGCCCGCCGCCCGGTCGGCATGGTTCATATCGACGCCCATTGCGACACCAGCGGCGTCTATGACGGCACCAAGTTCCACCACGGCGGCCCGTTCCGCCAGGCAGTGCTGGACGGCGTGCTGGACCCCGAGCGCACCATCCAGATCGGTATCCGCGGCCCCGGCGAGTATCTGTGGGAGTTCAGCGCCGCCAGCGGCATGACGGTGATCCACGCCGAGGAGATCGACCGCATGGGCGTGGACGCCATCGTCGCCCGCGCCCGCGCCGTGGTCGGGGACGAGCCATTCTACCTGTCGTTCGACGTGGACGGCATCGACCCCGCCTTCACCCCCGGCACCGGCACGCCGGAGGTGGGCGGCCTGACCCCGCGCGAGGCGCAGGCGATCCTGCGCGGCCTCGCGGGCCTTGCGATCATCGGCGGCGACGTGGTGGAGGTGGCGCCGTCGTACGACCCCACCACCGTCACCGCCCAGGTCGGCGCCAACATGATGTTCGAGATCGCCAGCCTGATGGCGCTGGCGCCGCCAAACAGACCATAGGAGAGTTCGCGATGACCCCGATCCGCCTGTACACCGCCGCTACCCCCAACGGCCAGAAGGCCAGCATCATGCTGGAGGAGGTCGGGCTGCCCTACGAGGTGCATGCCATGGACATCGGCAGCGCCAATCAGACGCGCACGCCGGAGTACCTGGCGATGAATGCGAACGGCAAGATCCCGGTCATCGTCGACCCCGACGCCGGCCGCACCGTGATCGAGAGCGGCGCCATCCTGCTATACCTGGCCGAACGCTCCGGCAAGCTGGTGCCGAAGCCGGGCGACGACACGCTGACCTGGCTGTTCTTCCAGGCGGCGCATGTCGGGCCGATGCTGGGCCAGCTCGGCTACTTCAAGGTGTTCGCGGCCGAGAAGATCCCCGCCGCCATCGAGCGGTTCGAGCGCGAGAGCGACCGCGTGCTGGGTGTGCTCGACACGCAACTGGGCCGCCACGAGTACCTGGCCGGCGACTATGGCGTGGCCGACATCATGACCTGGCCGTGGATCGCCACCGCGCAGAAGCGGCTGGGCAAGTCGTACGAGGCGATGCCGAACCTAGCGCGCTGGGTCGCCGCGATCGGCGAGCGGCCGGCGGTGGCGCGTGGCATGGCGGTGCCGGCCCCCAAGCCCGGCTGACGCCCGGCCCCGTTCTTGCTGAGACCTGCGTCGGCATTGATGAAAGGCGGACCCATGCGGATACGAGTCGGCTACGAACTGATCTACGAGTCGCCGCAGCCGACGCCGATGGTGCTGCTGGTCAACGTCCACAGCGAGCGCAGCGCCGACCTGATCCAGCCGGATGTGGTCAACACCGATCCGTGGCTGCCGCTGACCTCGTATTTCGACATGTTCGGCAACTGGTGCACCCGCATGGTCGCCCCGGTGGGGCGCACGGTGATTACCGCCGACGCCATCGTGCGGGACAGCGGGTTGGCCGACCCGGTGCCGTGGAACGCGCCGCAGCACGAGGTGCAGGACCTGCCGAACGAGGCGCTGGTCTATCTGCTCGGCAGCCGCTACTGCGAGACTGACCGGCTGACGCAGACCGCATGGCAGTTGTTCGGCCATATCGCGCCGGGCTATGGCCGGGTGCAGGCGATCCTGGATTTCGTCCATGAGCGCATCCGCTTCGACTACCAGACCGCCCGCCCGACCAAGACCGCGTGGGACGCCTACACCGAGCGCGAGGGCGTCTGCCGCGACTTTGCCCATCTCGCCATCGCCTTCTGCCGCTGCATGAACATCCCGGCGCGCTACACCACCGGCTACCTGGGCGACATCGGCGTGCCGGCCTCCCGCGACCCGATGGATTTTTCAGGCTGGTTGGAGGTCTATCTCGGCGGCGCCTGGCACACCGCCGACGCCCGCCACAACAAGCCGCGCATCGGCCGCATCGTCATGGCGCGCGGGCGGGATGCGACCGATGTGGCGATCACCACGACGTTCGGGCCGGCGGTGCTGGTGGGGTTTCGGGTGTGGACAGATGAGGTGGGGTAGGCGAGAGAGGTTGCACAGCCGGTATGTATAGCACCGCGAACACCACGTCGGCATATGAGCAGCGACCTACCAGAAACCGCTGGTTTTATTCGGTCAAATTGCTTACAAAAAAGCGGTTGCGTTAGAAACGGTGCCCGATCATATTCGCCAGTTCTTCCTCGACGAGACGCTTCGGAAGTTCAAAAAAATCGAAAAGAAGGTAGAGTGGGGAGAGCATTGCTAAAACCAACTCCGGCAAGGTATCTGGAAGCGCAGCAATTGCAACAGTTTCTATAGCTTCATATTCGTCCTGAGCGGCTACTCTATCTTCAAATAGGATACGATTGGGATTACCAGTTGAAACGAGAGTTCTGCCAGCAAGTCCCTTCCAGTGCCCGTGACATATCAGATTGGCTTCCGCGCCGCCGACTGCCCGCGCAATATAGCTCGCCTCAAGAATAGCCTCGCCTAAGCGCCACGTCGGGGTCGTGATGTCAAAAGATGGTTTTGGCACCGTCCCTTGGACGCCACTATTCTCCCGGTAGCCGCGTCGGGTAAAGAGGAGGCCATTGGGCGAGATGCGCCAGAAGTCATGATGCTCTCGACTGCTGTAGCTACCATCTATGTCTGGTCCGATCCAGACCTCCACCGCTCCATCAATCGGCTTTGGCATGTAGGGAATGCGTGAGAGTGTCAGAAAGGGCGGCCAACCTGAATGATTGCGTACCTTTTGTTCAATGATTGTCCGCAACACAGGGAGCGAGGGCGTATCAAACGCGCCTTCAAAGGCAAAACTAACGTCGTAGAAGCCGCGTAGCAGGCGAGGCGGCGCGTCGGGTGGCAGATCAGCAATCAGTTTGGTCCAACGAGCGACGGCTTGGTCCTCAAAGGTGCGCAGATCGTCGAATCGCGACGGCGTGGAAGTGGCCGCCTGCGGAAGAACACCCGCCATGATCGAACGCATGGCATCGAGGAGTTCGGCCTTCCGATTTTGGAGACATCGCTCCAATAGCCGGTCCCACTCTTCAGCCGTACGCGGTTCCTCGCTGCTTGGTCCAGCGCGACGGATGTAAATGCGGTGCGCGGTCAATCGCTTTCCGTCTGGCGAACTCGCCCTAGCGCGGATGGGAACTCGATGGCCACCTGGCACAATAATGATGGGATAACGGTCGCTGCTGCCCGGCCTACTGAGATGCATAACTCGGCATTGTACGAGCGGATCAAGATATTTTGCGACAATCGATTGGATTGCATCCTGTGACCATGTATCGAGAGTCGCCGGGCGATCCGTCGCGGGAAGAAAGCTGCCATCCGATTGCTCGGCGAAGCCGACGAGCACGTAGCCGCCCCCGTGATTAGCAAGTGCAATAATACCCTTCGCTAATAATGCTTTGTGGTCGTTGTCGGCGAAGTTAAGCCACTCCTTAACCTCGATGTCGAGAGCTTCCCGCGGTTCAGCAACAAGTTCTTCAAGATCAATATTAATTATATTCATTCTATATTTCTCGACCCCTCTGTTTGAAATCTGCCTTGGCGGTCCATTCCGTCGAGATGGCGTGCGACCCGCTCCGCATTGTCGATGATGTGGTGAAGACTGTCCGCTGGGTCGTGCTTAGAAAGCAACGAGGCGGTCTCGTTCCACAGTCGCGCGCAAGCGTGGGTTCTCGACCGGCTCGGCCAGGATTTCGACGGGGCGCCCGAGAGTTTCCCCAATCCGGCGTTCCAGCCCGACCAACCGGATCAGGTCCATACTGGCCGCAGGGTCGAACTCGGCCACAAAATCGACGTCGCTGTCCGCCTCCGCTTCGCCACGAGCGACGGAACCAAACAGCGCCAAGCGACGGATGCCGGCCTGGCGCAACTCCGCCTCGTGTGCCCGCAAGGTGGCGATCACGCGACAGGCCAAGTCAGTCGAGGGTGTGGTGCTCATCGTGGCCTCTCCGAGTGGGAGAATAGCACAACGATGCATCACCGCCTCACCCAGGTTCGAGCCACTCATCGGAGGGCCTGCCTCGCGCCGCTGTTGCGGACGCTACGGCGTCGCCGCCAGCTCGCGCGCGCCGGCCACCTCCGCCACAAGCCGCCGAGCCTCCCGCCCACGGTCGGCGCGGCGGCGCGCCAGCTCGTACAGCAGCGCCGCCAGCACCGTCACCGCGATCACCGTCACCGCGAGTGCCCCCAGCACCGGCGAGGTGCCCTGGCGGACCCTCCCCGCCAGCACGGTGGTGAGCGTCTTGTCGGCCAGGATCGCGAAGGTGGTGGTGTTGTAGTTCTCGAAGCTGCTGAGGAACGCCAGCGCCGAGGCCGACAGCACCGCCGGGCGCAGGTATGGCAGCAGGATGTGGCGGAACACCTGCGCGTGGCTGGCGCCGAGGTCCAGCCCGGCCTCCTCCAGCGCCGTGTCGAAGCGTTGCAGCCGGGCCAGGAACACCAGCATGCAGTAGGCGGAGATGAAGCTGGCCTGGCCGAGGACGGTCAACACGATGCCGTTGTACAGGAAGCGAGTGCCGGTCAGGCCGGTGAGGTCGCGCCAGAAGATCACCGTCGAGATGCCGATGATGACGCCCGGCGTCAGCACCGGCGACACCACCACCAGGTAGTAGAAGCCGCGTGCGCGATGGTACACCTGCCGCATCACCAGCGCGCCGGCGAGGCCGAGCGGCACCGACAGCGCTACCACCAGCACGCCGATGCGCAGGCTGTTGCGCAGGCCGTAGGTGAGGTCGCCGTCGGCCGCCAGCCGTGCGAACCAGTCCAGCGTGAAGCCCTCGAACGGCAGCACCTGCGGGTAGGGGCTGGTGTTGAACGCGGTGATGCCGAGCACCGCCAGCGGGCCGAACAGGAAGCCGAAGAACGCCGCCAGATACAGCCGGACCATCCATCGGGCGATCATCGGGGGGCGATCATCGGGCGCGCGATCATCGGGTAATCTGGCCCAGGCTCAGCCGGGTGGCGCGCAGCACCGCCAGCACGAACACGACGCAGGTCAGCAGCAGGACCAGCGCGTAGGCCGAACCCTGCGGCCAGTTGAACGCCTGATAGAAGCGGTCATAGACGATGGGGGTGAACCACAACGTGCGCGGGCCGCCCAGGATCAGTGGTGCCGCCAAGGCGCCGGAGGTCAGCATGAACACCAGCGTGCAGCCGGACGCGATGCCGGGCTTGGCGAACGGGATCACCACGTCGCGGTGGATGCGCCACCAAGGTGCTCCAAGGTCTCGCGCCGCCTCGATCTGGCTGCGGTCCAGGTTCTCGATCGCGTTGTACAGCGGGAACACCATCAGCAGCAGGTAGGCGTAGGCCAGCCCGGCGTACATCGCGATGTCGAGGCCGATGAAGTCGACCGGACCATGCGTCAGGCCGAGGCCGAGCAGCGCGCGGTTCAGCACGCCATAGCTGCCGAAGATGACGCGGAAGGCGAACGCGCGCAGCACCTCGTTGATCCAGTAGGGTGCGATCAGCATCAAGAGCAGGATGCGAACCCGCGCCGGCCGCGCCACCTGCGCCATGAAGAACGCCAGCGGGTAGCAGAACGCGAAGTCGAACGCGGTCACCAGCACGCTGGCGACGATGGTGAGGACGAAGGCGTGCAGGTGGGTGACGTTCCAGTGCGACGTGTCGGTGGCGCTGCCGAACAGGAAGTAGCGGTAGTTGTCGAGCGTGTACAGATCCTTCGGCCCGCCCATCTGCGACGGCGGCAGCTTCGGGCGGAACGACAGCTCGACCATGCTGATGAGCGGCAATGCGATGATGACGATGGCCCACAGCCCGACCGCCACGATCAGGTACGTGCCGATCACCTTCCCGTTGCGCTGGAAGAAGCCGGGTGCCGGCGTGGTCCGCCGCCTCCGCTCCGCCATCGCCGCCAGCCAGAAACCCAGCACGACGACGAACGGCAGCGCCAGCGCCAGGATGTGGCCGGGCGCGCTACCCACGCGCCGGGGCCAGCACCACCGCGTCGCGCGCGGCGAACCCGAGCGTCACCCGTTCTCCGCGCCGCGGCGGCGCCTGCCGCGACAGCGCCGCCATCAGCGGGGTGGCGCCGGCCAGCAGCGAGACGTGGGTGACGCTGCCCTCGAACGCCATGTCGCCGACCATGGCCTCGCACTGGTTGTCCAATGCCACGGCACCCGGCTCCAGCGCCTCCGGCCGCACGAACAGCGTGGCCGGGTCGCCCGCCGCCAGCCCGGTCGGGTTGCGCCCGCGCAGCACGCCCAGCGCCGTCTCGATGCTGGCCTGCCCGTCGGCGGTGGCCAGCACGCGGCCGGCCAGCGCGTTGCTCTCGCCCACGAACCCGGCCACGAAGGCGGTCAGCGGGCGCTCGTACACCTCCCGCCCGTCGCCGACCTGCTCGATGCGGCCCTGGTTCATCACCGCGATGCGATCCGACATGGTCAGCGCCTCGCCCTGGTCGTGGGTGATGTAGATGAAGGTCAGCCCGACCCGCCGCTGGATGTCCCGCAGTTCGCGGCGCATGTGCTGGCGCAATTTGAGGTCGAGTGCCGACAGCGGCTCGTCCAGCAGCAGCACCTGCGGCTCCACCGCCAGCGCCCGCGCGATGGCGACGCGCTGGCGCTGGCCGCCGGAGAGTTCGTCGACCCGCTTCGCCCCCTGGTCGCCCAGCGCCACCAGATGCAGCAGCCGGTCCACCGCCTCGCGCCGCGCCCGCCGTGGCACCCCGCGCACGCGCAGGCCATAGCCGACATTGTCCGCGACGCTCATCATCGGGAACAGGGCGAGGCTTTGGAAGATCAGCGCGGTCGGGCGGCGGTTGGGACCGATCCCGGCCATGTCGCGGCCACCGATGCGCACCTGCCCCTCGGTCGGTGCGACGAAGCCGGAGATGGCGCGCAGGATGGTGGTCTTGCCGCAGCCGGACGGGCCGAGGAAGCTGAAGAACTCCCCCGGCGCGATCCGCAGGCGGACGTCCTCGACGGCGGTGAACGACCCGAACCGGACCGTCACCGCGTCGAGTTCGACATCGGCCGTCACGTGCCGGCGATCAGGCCGCCTGGAACTTCTCGGCGTATTGCGTGCGCAGGTCGGCGAACCACGACGGTTCCGCCGGGCGCGGCCACAGATGGTCGAGCGAGTCGCCAGGATAGGCCGCGTTGAAGATGGCCTTGGCCTTGGCCGACAACAGCGCGTCCGCACCCTTGACCACCGGGTTGTAGCCCGAGTTTTCGGCAACCATCGCCGAACCCTCCTTGGAATGCACAAATTTCAGCCACTCGTACGCCTGCTCGGTGTTCTTGGCGGCGGTCGGCATCGCCCAGCCATCGAGCCAGGAGATCGCGCCCTCGATCGGCGCCATGTAGCCGACCGGCTTGCCGGCCTTGACCAGGCTGATGGCCGGCCCGTCCCAGGTCTGGCCGATGGTCACGTCGTTCTCGATCAGGCCATTCTTGGTGTTGTCGGCGCTGTCCCAGAACTGCTTGATCCATGGCTTGTGCGCCAGCGCGAACGGCAGGATCTGGTCGTAGATCTTCTTCATGCTGTCCTCGTCCTTGAACGCATCCAGCATCCGGTTGCTCGGCAGCTTGCCGGTGCGGTCCATCCACAGGCCGATGCCGAGCAGCAACGAGTGCGGCCGGCCCTGCACATGGCCCCTGTACTGCTCGTCCCACAGCGTGCCGAAGCTCAGTGTCTTGTAGTCGAGCGTGGTCTTGTCGGTGCGGTAGCTGATCGCCTCGCTGCCCCAGCAATGCGCGGTGTGGTACAACTTGCCGTCCCAGGTCCAATACTTGGCACTGGTGGCGGCGAGGCCCGGCAGCACGTCGTCCAACGCTATCCTGCTGGGATCGAGCGGTTGCAGCAGGCCGAGATCCTTGAACTGCGGCGCGCGGTCATGCGTCGGCTGGCACAGGTCGAAGCCCTCGCCGGCGGTCGCTTGCAGCTTGTTGATCTGTTCCTCGTTCTGCGAGAACGGCGTGGTGTTGACCTTGATGCCGGTCATCTTGGTGAAGGTCGGGATCACCGGGTTGGGCAGCTCGTCATCCCAGTTCATCACGTTCAGCTCACCGGAGGACGAGCGGGCGTCGCGCACCACCCACGGCCCGGCGGCGGCGATGCCACCCAGGGCGGCGGCGCGCGCCAGCATGATGCGGCGTGAGAGGCCGCGCGCGGCGGCGACGGTGGCTTCCGCTCCGGTCTCGGGTGCAGGCTCGGTCATCGCGGTCTCCCAACGTTCAGCTTCGCGTGGACTTAGCATGAACCGGGCCACGCACCCCTCACCCCAGCAGATGCCGCGCCGCCAGGTTGCGCATCAGCGCGCCGACGCCGAAGCGCCAGGGTTCGCACGCATCGGTCGGGCGCATCCGGTTCACCAGCCGGCCTAGCCGCGGCGTGGCGATGGTGACGATGTCGCCGTGCTTGTGGGTGAAGCCCAGGCCGGGAGCGCCGCGATCCGCCACCGGCGCGAACATGGTGCCGAGGAACAGCACGGCGCCGTCCGGGTAGCCGTGATGGGCGTTGACCAACTGTGCCGCGAGGTCGGCCGGGTCGCGGCTGATCTGCGTCATCGACGAGCGGCCCTCCAGGCGAAAGCCGTCCTCGCCCAGCACGGTCAGGCTCACCTCCATCCGGCGCACGTCGTCCAGCGCGAAGCCAGCGTCGAACAGGCGCAGGAACGGCCCGACCGAACACGCGGCGTTGTTGTCCTTGGCCTCGCCCAGCAGCAGCGCCGAGCGGCCCTCGACATCGCGCAGGTTGACGTCGTTGCCCAGCATGGCGCCGACGATGCGCCCGGTGGAGGCGATGGCCAGCACCACCTCCGGCTCCGGGTTGTTCCAGGACGAGTGCGGGTGCAGCCCGGCATCCATGCCGGTGCCGACCGCCGACATCGGCTGGCCCTTGGTGAAGATCTCGGCGTCGGGACCGATGCCGACCTCCAGGTACTGGCTCCAGGCACCCTGCTCGATCAGCACCCGCTTCAGCGCCATCGCCTGCTCCGACCCCGGCTTCAGGCGGGCAAGGTCGTTGCCGACCAGCCGTTGCACCGTCTCGCGGATGGCGCCGGCGGCGGCGAGGTCGCCACGCGCGCGCTCCTCGATCACCCGTTCGAGCATGGAGACGGCGAAGGTGACGCCGGCGGCCTTGATCGCGTGCAGGTCGATCGGCGGCAACAGCCAGGCGCGGTTGCGGTCGCGCGTGTCGGGCGGCGTGTTGGCCAGGATGGCATCGAGCGGCCCCAGCGGGTCGCCGTGCGCCGCGTGCAGCGACTTGGCCGGATCGGGCGCCTCGCACAGGTCGCGCATGGTCGGGAACGCGGCGCTGATATCCACCACCTCCGCGTCGCGGATCGCCACCACGGCGGGACCGCTGCGGTCCGGCCGCCAGACCCGGCCAGCCAGCGACCCGTTGGTGCCGTCATCGGGCAACGCCGACAGCAGGCTGTCCTCGATCTTTGGCATACGTCCCCTCCCCCCTTTCCGGGTATCAGACGCGAGCGAACGAGAAGTGACAAGGTGCCGGCCGCTTGAACGACCACGACGTGATCATCCTGGGCGCGGGCGCCGCCGGCCTGATGTGCGCCGCCATCGCCGGGCAGCGCGGGCGGCGGGTGCTGCTGCTCGACCACGCGCCGGAAGCGGGGCGCAAGATCCTGATCTCCGGCGGTGGCCGCTGCAACTTCACCAACCGCGACACCGCGCCGGAGCGGTTCCTGTCGGCCAACCCGCACTTCGCCCGCTCGGCGTTGAGCCGCTACACCGCCGCCGACTTCGTGGCCCTGGTCGAGCGGCACGGCATCGCCCACCATGAGAAGGCGCTCGGCCAGTTGTTCTGCGACGGCTCGGCGCGCGGGATTGTGGCGATGCTGCTGGCCGAATGCGCGGCGGCGGGCGTCGACCTGCGCCTGGACCACCGCATCGGCGAGGTCAGCCGCGCCGATGCCTTCACGGTCGAGACCGACCATGGCGCGTTCACCGCACCCGCGCTGGTGTTGGCGACCGGCGGCCCGTCGATCCCGAAGCTGGGCGCCACTGGCCTTGCCTACGACATCGCCCGCCGCTTCGGCCTTGCCATTATTCCACCCGCCGCCGCCCTGGTGCCGCTGACCTTCGCGGCGGAGGCCTTGGCGTTGATGCAGCCGCTCAGCGGCGTGGCGTTGGACAGCGAGGCCCGCCATGGCCATGCCCGGTTCCGCGAGGCCATGCTGTTCACCCATCGCGGACTGTCCGGCCCGGCGATCCTGCAGATCTCGTCCTATTGGCGGCCGGGCGAGACGATCACGCTCGACCTGCTGCCGGAGACGGATGCCGCGGCGTGGCTGCGGTCGCGCAAGCAGGCCCGCCCGCGCGCCGAACTGCGCACCGTGCTGGCCGAGGCGCTGCCGCAACGCCTCGCCGCCACCCTCGGCAGCGAGGCGACCCGCCCGATGGCCGAACTGCCCGACCGCGTGCTGGACGGCCTCGCCCGACGGCTGAACCGCTGGGAGCTGCATCCCAGTGGCACCGAGGGCATGGCCAAGGCCGAGGTCACGCGTGGCGGCATCGACACCGCCGGACTGTCGTCGCGCAGCATGGCGGCGACCGGCGTGCCCGGCCTGTTCGCCATCGGTGAGGCGGTGGACGTGACCGGCTGGCTGGGCGGCTACAACTTCCAATGGGCATGGTCGAGCGGCTGGTGCGCCGGCATGGCGGCCTGAGGCAACCCGCCCGCGCGGCGTCACGTTGCACCGGCCATGCCCGCCATCACGCATGTCCTCGAGACCTCGCTCTATGTCGCCGACCTCGACGCGGCGGAGGCGTTCTACCGGGGGCTGTTCGACTTTCCGGTGTTCCTGCGCGACGACCGCATGGCCGCCCTCGGCCTGCCGGGCCATTCGGTGCTGCTGTTGTTCCGCGCGGGCGGCTCGCTGACCGCAAGCGTCACCCCGTTCGGCACCATTCCCCCGCATGGCCCCTCGCAGGGCGGAGAGGGGCAGCAGCATCTATGCTTCGCCATCGCCGACGCGGCGCTTGCGGAGTGGGAACAGGCGCTGGAGGCGTCCGGGCTGCCGGTCGAGAGCCGGGTGGCGTGGGACAGCGGCAGCGTGTCGCTGTATTTCCGCGACCCGGACGGCCACTCGATCGAGCTGGCGACGCCGCGCCTGTGGCCGAACTACGGACGCTGA